>NZ_WXWT01000078.1:0-3234 GCF_009904725.1 Vibrio sp. V43_P6S15P86 | reverse complement strand
GTATATGAAACTGAATTGCGGTGTATTGATTTGTTTTTAATCAAAAAGACAAAAAATGTTTGATATATATTCATCAAAGCTTACAATTTAACCGTAACTCAATGAGTTATACCTTTCATAAACGGATTAATTTTTAGCTAGGAGGCGCAAGATGAAACATTACGTTGTTAACACCACTGCTTGCGCTGATCGTATGCCTATCGCTCCGATGACTCTTAAGTCGGATGATACCAATACCACTGGCTCACAAGATAAAAATTAATCCGTAACCTATCTTATTTATTACTAGGCTGCGGAAAAGTAGCGGCTTAGTATAAACAGAACACCTCTGTTCATTTTACGCACTATTTTTCCCAGTCGAATACATCGATAATCGGAGAAAATATTATGCGTCACTCTATTTACCTACAACTGGCAACTTTGTTATTGAAAGCAGACCTTAAACGCGAAGAAAAGCAATGGCAGCGAACCATACGCCGCACTGCTCATGATGTTCCATGGACGAATGTTCATCTATTGAGGGATATTGGTTTAGATAGCGATGGTCGTTCCACACGCGCCAATGTTCCGGATGCAGTAAAAGTTGAACGTCGAGTTCGTCACCTTCGTCGAGTTTTAACGTCGCGAATAATGACGTAATCGTTAGCGTGTTGGACTGACTGAGTTGCTATCAAGTCATTCAACACGCTTAACGTGCGATATGAAGTCATACTTCATTTGATAAACAGCTGACCTTGAAGGTCAGCTGTTTTCGTTTGAGGGGAGCTTTACTGTTAAGGGCATGGATTCGAGTAGGTTGTACCAATTGCTTGAATCTCAGTAAGGAGCTCATCGCTTAGTTTTAGGTCGATACTGTCGATGTTGGCTTTTAATTGGTCGAGGTTGGTCGCGCCGATAATATTAGATGCTACAAATGGGCGCTGATTGACAAATGCGAGTGCCATTTGTGCAGGATCCAAACCATGCTCTTGGGCTAAATTGACGTAAGCTTCGGTCGCTTTTATCCCCTGAGGAGTAAAGTAGCGCGCAAAACGCTCCCACTTCGTGCATCGAGCACCCTCTGGTCTCTCACCATTCAAGTATTTGCCGCTTAGGCAGCCAAATGCCAGTGGAGAGTAGGCCAGTAGCTGGACACCTTCATAGTGGCTGATTTCAGACAAGCCCACTTCAAAGCTGCGGTTCAACAAGTTATATGGGTTTTGAATCGAGACAATGCGTGGCAAATCATGCTTTTCAGCTAAACGCAGTAATGACATCACACCCCATGGCGTTTCGTTTGATACACCGATGTAGCGTACTTTGCCTGCATTCACTAGCTCAGTCAGCGCTTCCAAGGTTTCAATTAATGTGACTTCTTCTTGCTTGTCTGGGTAAGGGTAGTTGAGTTGACCAAAGCAGTTAGTTTGACGTTGAGGCCAATGTAATTGGTATAAATCGACATAATCCGTTTGCAGGCGGTTAAGGCTGTCATCAATTGCTGTATGGATGTGGCGACGATTAAGGCTCATGTTGTCTCGGATGTGAGGGACACCGCGAGGGCCAGCCACTTTTGTTGCCAGCACAACTTTTTCACGTTTGCCGCTCTTTGCTAACCAATTCCCGATGTATTGCTCGGTGAGTCCTTGCGTTTCCGCTTTGGGAGGTACAGGGTACATCTCTGCGGTATCAATGAAATTCACCCCATGATCAAGGGCAAAGTCGAGCTGTTCAAAGGCGTCCTTTTCTGTATTTTGCTCGCCAAACGTCATGGTTCCGAGGCAGATTTTACTGATCTCAAGTGATGAGTGCGGTAGTTTTGTGTATTGCATATCACGTCCTTGAAGAGTTACCGACTAAATAAGTGATTCCAATATAGGGGATTTTTAACCGCTATCGCAAATGATTTACGTATAAAGGAAGACCAAACTCGAAAGCTATACATAGCCTAACTACACTTAAATGATCGTGTAAAGGAGGTACGTTATGCAGAAGCATCAATTGGACATGTGGTTACACGGTCCCCATAAAGATACTTATAAAACTCCCAAAGTATTTGTGATTGGGTGTTCTGATGTCTCTGACTATTTGCTAGCAGTGGAGTACAAGCATCAACTTGAGCCGATTAAAGACGGTGAAGATCCGATACATTTCGGTTCGCTAGATTTGGTGAAAGAAGAGCTGCTGAGGTTAGGGGTAGATAAAGCGTACTTAAGGCTGCACAATGCGTATGACGAATGTGGCACTGAAGAGGCAGCCTCGTACTGTGATATCGAGTTATCGCTCGTGACGCACTAAATGGTGGAAACAACATTACTCAGATGGCGTGCTGATGTAGTGCTTGAGTAAGATCTGCTCAGTAAACTGTGTTCTGAGGTAAAAACCTCGGGGCAGAGTTTTTATCGGCTTGCCATTTGAGCTATATGCTTCGGTGAGGGCTTTTGCATTCGCGGCTTTAGGGCGAAGATGTAGCGCTTCTCCGTGTCTGGCGGAAATTTGATCAAATTTCCCCAAGACGATCATCTCCATTAGCTCTTCCCAGTCGTTTCGTAAAATACGCTCTTCTTCGTCGTCTGGTGACCAAATCAGTGGGCTACCAACACGTCTTTCTGCAAGTGGAATTTCTCGTTCCCCTTCCACTGGTACCCAAAGCACACGAGATAGCTTGTTTCGAACATGACTTGTTTCCCATGTAAGACCATGAACACCAGTGAGGGGAGCCACAGAAACAAAGGTTGTTTCTAAAGGTTTGCCAGAGTAACTGATCGGAATACTTTTCAACTCGATCCCTAGTTTTGCGAAATCTTGTTGAGGTTTACTGCCAGCCGGAGCGCCCAAGTGCCATTCGAGTAATTGACCCACCCAACCTTTATCACGTTTTAAGTTTTCAGGAACAATCATATTCGCCTCGGCGGCCAGCTCTGCAAAGCTAAGTCCTGCCATATCATGAGCGCGTTCCAATAGCTCTGCTTCTGTTTGTGGTTCTGGTTTCATAGTCACAAGGTGGTATTACAAAACATATAGTTTATCAAACTCCGGCCAAATCTACTGTTTAAGATTTCACCGAGGCGGTGTAAGAACGATCAATTCATAACTTATCCACAGGTGAAGGAGGTATTGATAAGATCCTGACGGGGTCTGTATGAATAAACAGGGGTTAAAATGCATTTTTGGGGTTGATTTTGTTGTAATCATCTAAACGAATAGCAGGTGAGTGTGGATAAATAGCCTGTTGGTGGATCTTTGACCGATCTGAGT
>NZ_WXWT01000182.1:0-3236 GCF_009904725.1 Vibrio sp. V43_P6S15P86 | reverse complement strand
CTCCTACTCCTATTCCCCTGTGGATTTGAAATTTAAGGTCTCTATCATAGCCATTAAACATAATGGCTATTTACCATAAAATACTTAATATAGATCTTAATAATCTATCGATTGTTAAGATCTATATTAATGCATTTTCTACTTACAGAAATGGCTGTATAGCTTCAAAGATATCTTGTCTTCGAACTGGTTTGGAAATGAATCCATCCATACCTGCGTCAAGGCATTTATCTCTATCACTTTCTAGCGCATGAGCGGTTAATGCGATGTTTGGAGTCTTGAAGCCTTTATCTTGGAGAAGCCTTGTTGCTGTAATCCCATCCATCACTGGCATCGAGACATCTATAAGAATCAGGTCGATTAAATCCTCATTTTCCTCTAAGAACGTTAATGCTTCTGCTCCATGACTTGCGATATGAACATTATGACCAAGCTTATTTAAAATAAGCTTTATTACAAACTGATTCGACTCGGTATCTTCGACTACGAGAAGATCCATCGCTTTTATTGGTTGGTTGTTTTCTATTTTAACTGGACGATTTTGATTGCACCGAGTTAAAACGGGAATCTTAATAGTAAATGTTGAGCCGACATGCTCGTCACTTTTAACGATAATCTTGCCGCGCATCATTTCAACTAAATGCTTGGTTATTGCTAGCCCTAGTCCTGTACCACCAAAGCGTCTCGTGATGGAACGATCACCTTGATGAAATGCCGTAAATAGGTGTTCTTGCTTGGCTTTAGATATACCAATTCCGGTGTCTGATATTGAAATTACAAGCTCGGAGTCTTGCTCAGATACTGAAACTTTTACTTCTCCTTCATCAGTAAACTTTATTGCATTCCCAATAAGATTAAACAGGATTTGAGATAATCGCGTAGAGTCAATCCAAAACTGTTTGTCGGTAGTTACCATGCAATTGAGTTTAAATTGAAGGCTCTTCTTCTTAGCTATTTGTTTTTGTTGAGAAATAACAAAAGTGACAGTGTCTCTTAAATTAACCCACTGCTCATTGAGTTGAAAGCGACCTGATTCAATTTTTGAGAGGTCAAGGATGTCGCTGATAATCGCGAGAAGCAACTCCGCTGAGCATTCCATTTGGCTCAGGGCATCGATTTGCTCTTCTGATAAGGTGGATTGTTTCAGAATATCGAGCATTCCAAGGACGGAATTTAGAGGGGTTCTAATTTCATGACTCATCATCGCTAAGAATTCTGACTTTGAGCGATTTGCAAGCTCTGCTTCTTCTCTTGCTTTAGCAAGCTGAGTTGTTCGCACTTCAACAATACGTTGTAACTTCTCTTTGGTCTCAATGTCGATGACAGCCCTCTCAATTAAAGGCCGAAAGCGTCTTAAGGTTTCCTTATTTTCTATGCTAAAGTGCCCTTTCTTAGCACCAATAAGTAAGATGACCGTTTGTGTTACTTCTGAACGTATGCCCGTTAGGACTACCGAGTTTACATGGCTTTTTATAAAGCTGTTCAGGTTAATAAACTCCGCAAGCCTATCTGGTTCGAACAGCAGAATACATTCGCCATTCAGCGCCCTCTCAGATGCGTTACCGTGTAACCAAGATATGTTATCAAATACACTATTTGTCGATATCAACGTTTTGAAGGGGTACCTCTCATCATCACGAGTTAGAACGATAAAATCATCAAAGTTGATGTACTTCTTAAGGACATTATTTAATCCCGTAAATATCTCGTGCCGGTTTTTTGCTTCACTCATCGCGGATATCGCTGAAAGAATAGCTTTATTCTCATCGGCGAGCAGTCGTTCTCTTTGCCTAGCCTGTTTTAGTTCGACTAACGCTTCTTGCAGCGCTTCCTGTTGGTATATGTCTAAGTATTTATCTTTCATAAGGTTTATGGAATATCGCTGATGAAATCATCAGGTTTCCATGTCCATTCTCACCACCAATAAATCTACCTTGCTCACCAAAAGTAAAAGGGCAAATAAAAGGTAACTGTTCTAGTTCTTGGTTAATTTGTTCACAAACGCTATTCATGTCTTGCATTAAGTGCAACATAGGACCTGCGCAAAAGATGTTTATCACCCCAATTTTTCGAGATTCTTCTAATTTTTGATTAAAGGCTGCATTTACAACTTTAGCAGCGCGTGCAACGAGGTGTTCTCTGCTTCCTTTCATTAAAGTGAGTTCATCACCCTCTTCTATTCGTGTAAATAGCTCAATTCCTCCATCTCGCGTCTCACGAATTGGATGGGACAATTTGTAATATGGACGCTCATAGAGGTGGCCAGCGACACGCCCTAGTGGATAAGCGCTCGAGTTTGTAAATAGCAGGTTGTTTTTGCCTACTTGGTTATCTTGATGGTTTGTCCACTTTCTATAAACATTGAGGGCTGGTTCGTCATCAATTTCTAGTAAGCACCTATCGTTAGTTTTGGTTGCAACCCCTTTGATATTGGTTGGAGTGTGCCCAGCACTAAAAGCAATATCAACAGGCTGTGAGGAGTAAAATAATGTCAGACTTAAACCTGCAGTTTGAGATCCTTGGGCGGTAATAACAGACCATTTTCCCGCGATATGATTATCAGCGGCCGAACCACCAATAATTGGGATCAGCGTACCAAACCTTTCATCTATAGATGCAATGATTGATTCCTCTTGCCCTGGAGTTGCATGAAGCAGTATTAAGTTTGGCACTTCTCCTACGCGGTTAGCGTTCTCAAGAGCCATATCTAAGGCTCTAGTTACACTGTCACCTGAGTCGTAGTTAGAAATACCAGTGCCATAAGCATGAGGGCCTGAATCATAAATTGCGAGCACCGCAATCACTGGGCCCGTATGAAACCCCTGGTCTGTCATTACTGCTTGGCATGAACTAGCTCCATGAAAAGGCACACCGGGAAAATGCTCAAGAAACGCTTCTCGAATTAACTCGAAGTCGTACTCTTCCGTGTAGTAGCACATCACGTAAGACAAGTTCTGTTGTGTCAGTTCGGACCTAAGCGTTTCTATCGCTGAGTCTTCATCTTTAATATGAGTAAAAACTGATTGGCAATGCATACGATTTTATAATTGGGTATCACTCTGCTGTTATACCATTCCAACCAATTTTCTCTAGGTAAGAAGGTGAAAAATTCATTAAGAAGTTGCGATTATCTCGTGATAGATCGTATTTATAATTGAACTACAACAATGTTTTCACCTTTTTTAAAGGTGATTTTTTTCGATTCAGGAATGATGTCCCATTCTACTGACTTATGC
>NZ_WXWT01000207.1:0-3311 GCF_009904725.1 Vibrio sp. V43_P6S15P86 | reverse complement strand
GTTCTGCTCACCGCGATGGTGATGTGGGTGGTGCATCACTGGATACGTGTGATGTTACTAAAGCATCCTGAGATGAGGAATGTGGAGTTGAATTAAGCCTTGGCCGAGGGCTGAAAACGGAAAACAAACTATGCCGCTCACTTTACTGCGAGCGGCATTTTTATTTAAAACGGTCATCCTAAACATCGAGGAACGAGGTGATTCAGGATCTACCCACCGAGTGCTGTGAAGTTCTAAGGTTATCGCCATTTTCCAGTGAGTTGTAATCAGATTCCTAGTCTCGTTTAGACTCGCTGGAATGACCCAATCTTGGATACAAACCAAATAATTGGGTATGTGAGTAACGTATATCTCAACAACCGTCATCCTAAACAGCGAGGAACGAGCGTGATTCAAGATCTACCCACCGAGAGCTTTGAAGTTCTTAGCTTATCGCCATCTCCCAGCGAGTTGTTAGCAGACTCCTAGTCTCGCTTAGACTCGCTGGAATGACCCTATCTCGGGGCTACTCAAATACCGATTTTGTGGCGAGCGATGTATCTTCCAACATCCGTCATCCTGAACAGCGAGGGACGAGCGTGATTCAGGATCTACTAACCACGTGCTTTGAAGTGCGAAAGTTATCGCCATTTCCTAGCGAGCTGTAATCAGATTCCTAGTCTCGTTTAAACTCGCTGGAATGACCCTAACTTTAGTTTATGGTGTCGAGCCTAAGTCTTAATATCAACCCACCAACTCTTTACGAATGATCTCCGCTCCCGCACTTAGCGCATTGAGCTTAGCGGTTGATACTTCACGAGACAAAGGCGCCATACCGCAGTTGGTACATGGGTAAAGCTTGTCGGCATCAACGTATTTCAATGCCTCTCGCAGTGTATTCGCCACTTCTTCTGGCGTTTCAATTTCGTTGGTTGCAACGTCAATCGCACCAACCATCACTTTCTTACCGCGAATCAACTCAAGTAACTCAATAGGCACTCGTGAGTTATGACATTCGAGCGAGATAATATCGATATTCGATTGCTGCAATTTAGGGAATACTTCTTCGTATTGTCGCCATTCAGTGCCTAGCGTTTGCTTCCAATCCGTGTTCGCTTTGATGCCGTAGCCATAGCAGATATGCACCGCCGTTTCACATTTCAGCCCTTCAATCGCACGCTCTAAACATGCAATGCCCCACTCGTTCACATCATCAAAGAACACATTGAACGCAGGCTCATCAAACTGAATGATGTCGACACCTGCCGCTTCAAGCTCTTTCGCTTCTTGATTGAGGATCTTCGCAAATTCCCAAGCCAGCTTTTCACGGCTACCGTAATGATCATCATAAAGCGTGTCGATCATCGTCATAGGGCCTGGCAGCGCCCACTTGATAGGTTGCTTAGTTTGCTGACGCAAGAACTTTGCATCTTCAACAAACACGGGCTTTGTGCGGCTTACTGGGCCAACCACCGTCGGAACACTTGCTTCATAACGGTTGCGAATGGTCACCGTTTTACGGTTTTCAAAATCTACGCCGCTTAAATGCTCAATAAAGGTCGTCACAAAATGTTGGCGAGTTTGCTCACCATCACTGACGATATCAACGCCTGCCAGTTCTTGTTCTTGCAAAGCGACACGTAGCGCATCGCGTTTGCCATCAATCAGTTCTTCACCTTGCAGTTTCCACGGTGACCAAAGTTTTTCTGGTTCGGCCAGCCAAGAAGGTTTCGGTAAGCTGCCAGCCGTTGAAGTCGGCAATAGTGTTTTCATCGTCATTCCTTTCTAGATTCTCGTTGTCGATTACGCGTAGTTTGCAGACCATTGTTCAAGCACAGATTGATAAGGTTTGATGAAATGCTCCTCGGCAAATTTCCCTTGTTCAATCGCCAGTTGGCTGCGCTCTTCTCGGTCGTAAACGATTTGAGTTAGCGAGTGGTCTAGGTTTTTTAGGTTTGGCTGGTAGCAATTACCGGCAACCGCGTTGGCATTGTAAATCTCAGGTCGGTAAATCTTCTGGAATGTCTCCATCGTGCTGATCGTACTGATAAGCTCTAGGTTTGAATAATCGTTCAGCAAGTCACCGAAGAAATAGAATGCCAATGGTGCGACACTGTTTGGTGGCATAAAGTAGCGCACCTGTAAGCCCATCTTTTTGAAGTACTGCTCCGTCAACGAAGATTCGTTCGGCTGATATTCAAAGCCCAAAACAGGATGTTGATTTTCGGTGCGTCGGTATACTTTGTTGTCCGATACGCTCAAACAAATCACAGGCAGCTTTTTGAAATGCTGTTTGTAAGACTCAGAATTAACGAAAGCTTTGAACAGTTTGCCATGCAAATCACCAAAGTTCGCTGGGATGCTGAACTGTGGCTGGTTTTTGTTGTGGTCCAACAGCAAAACGCTAAAGTCGTAATCACGCACGTATGAAGAGAAGTTGTTACCCACAATGCCTTCGATGCGCTCGTTAGTGTTGTGGTCAACAATGTTAGTTTTGAGCACTTCAATCGAAGGGAAGGCTTCGCCACTGCCTTGGATATCCATATCAACAGAGATGATTTCAAGCTCAACAGAGTAGCGGTCACCTTGCGCGTTATCCCAATATGCCAACGCATTAAAACGATTGTCGATCATTCGGAGTGCATTGCGCAGATTCTCTCGGCGGTAGTTTCCGCGAGCCAGATTAGCAAAGTTGGTAGTGATTCGCGTGTTGTCTGATGGTTGGTAATTCTCATCAAAGCGAATACTTTTGATAGCAAATGTGAAATCGTTATTCATCGTGAGTTGGTATCCTATTTCCTTAGATAAAGCAGACTTTTCCTAACTCTGTGCATGGGGACATTTTTGTTTTTTGGTTTTCCCAATCGTTAGGTTGCACAGCACTTACGACGAACAGTTCGTACTAAAAATGACGGTCGCAGTGCCTAACACCAGAGCAGTCCTTTTTTATACTTGCTTCACGAGTTGAGTAATATTGGTATTGTTTCACATTGAACATGAAAGAAATTCATAGTGGGAGTTCCAACCCAGAGGGAACTATCGTAGATACTATTTTTCACTGACACCAATACACGTAACTTGGCGAGCATATTGCCAATATGTGTAATTAAGAAACTGGTAAGGGATTAACAGTACGTAAACCAGTTTTAAGCCTAGAAAACGCATTGTATAAACAAGACGCTACCTGGAATATAGGACAGCGTAGCTTAAATAGCACTTTTCACACTTCATCATTTATTCAAGAATTCGTTTAATTAAAAGTACCTTACATTTTATATCCTCGGAAACATGGTTCTTTAATTATCTTATTTATTTCTTTTCCTATATTTACC
>NZ_WXWT01000034.1:0-3327 GCF_009904725.1 Vibrio sp. V43_P6S15P86 | reverse complement strand
ATTAAGAATAGGTTCCAGCTGAGCACCAATTTTTTCGATCTCTTTCAGGTCTGGGCCTGCGATTTTGATCCCAATTGGCGTTTTAATACCGGTCGCCAGCATGTCAATACGCGTTTTGATCGGCATTACCCAAGCGTTGGTGAGTCCTGGAAACTGAATCAGTTCATCGAACTCTTTGCGTAACGACTCTGTCGTCACGCCTTCACGCCATTGATCGTGAGGTTTTAGCTGAATAACAGTTTCAATCATAGTGAGTGGCGCAGGGTCGGTAGCCGTTTCTGCACGGCCAATCTTGCCCCAAACCGTTTTGACTTCCGGCACGGTTTTGATCAGTTTGTTAGTTTGCTGAACTAGTTCACGTGCTTTACCAATCGAGATTCCCGGATACGTAGTCGGCATGTACATCAAGTCGCCTTCATCCAATGGTGGGATGAACTCGCTACCCAGTTGACTGGTTGGATAGTAAGCTGACGCCATTAGGCCTAAAGCGATAACGATCATACTCTTAGGATACTTGAGGCTGGTATTCAGCAACGGGCGATACAGCGCAATTAAGCCTCTATTTACTGGATTCTTATGCTCTGGTAATACGTTGCCACGGATGAAATAACCCATGAGCACAGGTACGAGGGTAATTGCCAAACCTGCCGCTGCCGCCATTGCATAAGTTTTAGTAAAGGCGAGAGGGGAGAACATCTTGCCTTCTTGACCTTCCAGTGCAAACACTGGCACAAAGCTTAACGTGATGATAAGCAGTGAGAAGAACAGGGGCGCGCCCACTTCTTCAGCGGCTTTGCCAATCACTTGCCAGCGGTTCTTATCCGTGAGAGGCGTTCGTTCAATATGCTTGTGGACGTTTTCTATCATTACGATGGCACCATCCACCATTGCACCGATGGCGATGGCAATCCCCCCGAGCGACATGATGTTGGCATTAATGCCTTGAGAATGCATGACGATAAACGCGGATAAAATACCGACGGGCAAGCTCAGCGCGATAACCAAAGACGAACGGATGTGAAATAGGAAGAGGGCACAAACAATCGCCACGACGATAAATTCTTCCGCCAATTTCTTCCACAAGTTTTCTACGGCAGCGTTAATCAGCGTGGAGCGATCGTAAGTAGGCACGATTTCTACACCATCCGGTAAGCTGCGCTGTAAATCTTCCAGTTTGTCTTTAACTTTGCTGATGACTTCACTCGCGTTTTCGCCGAATCGCATGACAATAACGCCACCAACCGCTTCACCTTCGCCGTTAAGCTCAGAGATGCCGCGACGCATTTGCGGACCTAAGTTGATGTCTGCAATGTCGCCCAATAAGAGCGGTGTACCTTTCTCTGTCACTTTGAGCGGGAGTGATTCAATATCCTCAATACTCGTTAGGTAACCTGTAGTGCGAACCATATGTTCCGCTTCTGCTACTTCAACAACAGAGGCGCCCGTTTCCTGATTGCCGTTTTGGATCGCCATGTTCACTTGTTGCAGTGTCAGGTTGTAAGCACGTAGCTTAGCTGGGTCAATCTGAACTTGATATTGCTTCACCATACCGCCAACGGTTGCGACTTCAGAGACGCCATCGACGGTTTGCAGCTCATATTTCAAGAACCAGTCTTGCATACTGCGTAGATCAGCAAGATCATGGTTGCCAGTTTTATCTTGCAGTACATAGCTGTAGACCCAGCCCACACCCGTTGCATCTGGTCCTAATGTCGGTTTTGCACTCGGTGGTAATTTAGGTGCTACTTGGCTTAGGTACTCTAAAACGCGCGAACGTGCCCAATACATGTCGGTATCATCGTTAAAAATGATATAAACATATGAGTCACCAAAGAATGAATAACCACGAACGGTTTCCGCTCCTGGTACGGCGAGCATGGCGGTGGTTAGCGGGTAAGTAACTTGATCTTCAACTACTTGAGGTGCTTGGCCTGGGTAGCTTGTTTTGATGATCACCTGAACATCAGAAAGATCCGGAATGGCGTCTACAGGTGTGTTCTTTACACTGTAAAGTCCGGTTAAAACAAGCGCTAAGGTTGCGATCAAAACCATGAAACGGTTTTTGATCGACCAGCGGATTATTGCTCCAATCATAGTTAGCCCTCAACCACTTTAAGTTGCTTCAATACGTAATCAGCTCCTTGTTTTTCAACTAGAAATCGGACTTTCTGACCTTCCTTGAAACCGGATAAATCCACTTCATCACCTACAGAGAAGTTCATCTCTCCTGCCTCCCAGTTCCATTCTGCAACTGGGAGGTGGTTGAGAGTAATCATGCCAAAATCCGCCATCAACATGCTGATATCTCCGGTAATCCATACGTCAGTCACGACAACGCTGTCATCGGCTTTGTAGTCAACGACTTCATATTGACCGGACTCTGTTTTCTGAATTTCAAACTCGATAGCTTGGCCTTTTTGCAGAGTGCCCACATCAACGTCATCTGCGAGGGTAAAGTTCATGACCATACCCGGCCAATCCCACTTTGCTACGGGCTGATGATTAATGGTCAACATACGGTGATCTTTCATCACATCGGTGATTTCACCCTTAGCCCAAACTGTTTCTACTTTGGCTTCGGTCGGTGATGAAATACGGGATAGATCAGCCGTTTGGCTTGATTCCGAATCCAACATAAAGTGTGCAGAGGTTACGATGCGATCATCTTGAGACAGACCTTGCAGCACCTCGATTTTGTCGTCGGCTTCACGCCCAACTTTGATGCGCGTTGAGCGGTATTTACCATCGCCTTCAGACAACACGACTCGGGTCATACCGCCGGATCGAATAACGGAAGACTTAGGAATCGTCATAACTGCGTTATCAGTGACTGGTTGAAGGGCAATGTTGGCAAACATATTAGGTTTAAGATCGCCATTCGGGTTAGGGAACTTGAGGCGTACACGCAAGGTACGAGTTTTAGGATCCAGAATAGGGTATACGTAGTCGACAACCCCTTTCCATTCATTGCCTGGAATAGCATCAAGCGTCATAGTGGCGCTACTTCCTGCTTTCATCCAGTGAGCTTGGCGCTCAAATACTTCGGCATCCACCCATACGTTTTCAAGTGGGCCCGCGCTGATTACCGCTTGAGCTGGGGATAGGTAACCACCTTCACGAACGTTCAAACTCGCGATGACGCCATCTTCCGGAGCTTTAATTTCAATAGTTTGCGATGCTTTCCCGCGTTGAGTGATGGCTCTGATTTGAGAACGATCAACACCCAGTGTCACTAAACGTTCTGTCGCGCCTTTCACTAGGCCATTACGCCCAGTTCGGTAGGCGTTCAGCAGCTCTTCTTGTGCTTTGACTAGCTCAGGCGAGTAC
>NZ_WXWT01000023.1:0-3329 GCF_009904725.1 Vibrio sp. V43_P6S15P86 | reverse complement strand
TATATTAACGCTTTTAGTGGCGATAACCATTACCGCTATTTATCTTCTTTTTCTAAAAGATGCAGATAAACTGTATCTTTGGCTGAGCCTTGGTGTTATCGCCATTTTCTACATCACTTTTCAATTCACACTATGGTTGAAAAAAAAGAACAGCGCTAAAGCTCAAAATTTGGAAACTGAGGAAGAAGCTCTTTCTATGGTTATCCAACCTCTTCTTGCTAACTCAGGCAAGAAACCAATTTATCTGATGCTTGGTAATAAAGGGTCAGGGCGACGTCAATTTTTATTTAATTCTAGTGCAATTAAACCAATGGATCGCACGAGAACCGCTAAGAATGATTTTTTTGAATGGTACGAATCTGACAGCGCTGTATACATCAAACCTGACCAACGCTTAGTGTTTCAAGAAATATCAAGCAGTGATGCTTCTTTATGGAATACATTCATCGAAGAAGTGATTCGCCACCGACCTAGAAAACCATTTTCTGGCTGTTTATTCTTCATCGACTTCGAGTTCATGATCGTCTCTGAGCCAGAACAAAAAGAGTACACTATTTCTTCGTTATTGGAGCGCTTGAGCACTATCAACTCTAAAACGTCGTCAGCATTACCCATTTATCTAATTATGTCGAAGCTAGACAAGTTAGATGGATTTAAAGAATACATGCACTTTAGCTCTCTTAAGACACGTGTAGAGTTCCTTTCTATCCCGCTGAAAGAGGCCAAAGGTGTTTTTTCAGAATACTACCGTGATAGCTACCGAAATCTAGTTAAAGTGCTTGAAAGTAACGCGCTAGATGCATCAGCTAACTCAACAGATATCGACGAGAAACAGGCAATTCTCGCTTTCCCTAAGCAGTTTGAGCTATGTCAGTCTGAAGTCAGCTATGTCCTTGAGCGTCTGTGTGATGTTAACAACGGTGTTTATTCGCTAGATATCCGTGAAATTTTCTTTAGCTCAAGTTTACAAGGCGGTCGTAAATACAATTTACTAGCAAAAAGTTGTAGTAACTACTTCAACTTACCAATTATCGCCTCTGAGCATACCCAGTTGACGGAAACACCGTATTTTTCTCGCTTTCTGATTGATTCGCAAATATTGCCTGAAAGCGATTTTGCGGGAGAAAACAAGACGTATCTTCGTCTAATTCAGAGACAAAGCCGTTTAGCCATACTCGGCTCCATTATTCTGCTTGCTGGCGGTAGTTACTTTTTTGCAACTACGTTAGACAGTAACTTACATGTGATGAATCAACTACTAAGTATTGATGACAAATCACAAGCAGAGCACGATGCAAGATTTAGTGAGCTTTTAGAAAATGCAACCAAAGCGATAGAACCGTCTTATGGGGCATGGCTTAAAGGTTCTAAGGCTTTAGATGAGGAAATATTACCACTCAATATTAGCCGTTTGGATCAAAGCACTCGCATTGCCTACGAAGCGTTACTTAAGGAAGTCGCTCAGCAGCTAATACCTCTGATTGAGAAAGGTTACCGCCTACAATTGGCACAAAATCAAAACGCTTTCACGCGCGCTTTACCTCTATTGAAGGGGTATTTAATGCTTAACGATCCATCTAAGCGTGATATCCGTTTTTTACGTCATCAAACACTCCAAATGATGAGTGATTTGAGTAACCGAAGTGACATCGTTGATCAGGCCATGCGCTACTTAGACGCCTACTTTCGCACACAATTTGCTCCAATCGATATCAACATGGATCTTGTTCGTGCAACACGTCGCTCATTACTTGCAAATTCGAATGTCGACCTCGTGTATGCAGGCATTTTAAACGAAGCAAGCTCTATTGATTTAGGAACATTAGATCTGCAACGAGCCGTCGGTTTTGAGTTTAGCAATGTATTTAACACGCCAATCGATAGCGAACGCTTAATCGTCGATAAGATCTATACCTCCACTGGTTTCAGCACCTTTTATCGACCACGCGTGGACTTAATGTCACAACGAGTAATCAGCGACAACTGGGTTCTAGGTCTATCGCAACATGTCATCCCTACCAACGAAGAGCAAGAAGCCTTTAAAGAAGAAGTGCGAAAAAAATATACTGATGACTACATCAATAACTGGCGTAATGCGCTGAGTGAGCTCAAAGTCCAAAACTATGACAACATTGGTGATCTGACCAACGCGATAGACTTAATCTCTGGCCCTTCTTCACCAATGACAACGGTATTGAAGCAGGTCTATGCCAACACACAATTTTCACCCGTTGGCGAAAAAAGCGCTCTAATTTCAAAACTTGACCCGAAACTCGCGACAGCAGCAGATTCTGCATCAGATGCCGTAGAAGAAGTGGTAAAGCCTGATTACTTGCTAATGCAACGTGTTGAGCAAGCCTTTCACCTATTAAACCAGCTTCAAGTGAGTGAGACACCAAACTCCCCTACTCCTTGGGATGAGACCGTTGCAGCGTTGAGCCGTGTTCGCACCTACATGAAGGACATCGCCGACGCGCCAGATCCACAAATGGCGGCGCTAGCAGCAGCACAGCATCGAATGAACAGTACTGAGGCGGACCCATTAATCAAGCTTAAACAGATTGCACAAAAATCACCAGAACCCGTTCGCAGCTGGTTACTAGATGTGGTTCAGCAAAGCTGGTCAGTAATGATTACAGAGTCCGCAAAAGGCATCCAAACTCAGTGGTACAGTGAAATTTATACCAAGTTTAAAGAGATTGGATTAGGGAAATATCCATTTGACCTAACAGCGACCGAGGAAATCTCAATTGAAGATTTCGAATTGCTATTTGCTTCAGGTGGCTTGTTAGACACATTTATTCAGAAAAACTTTGCACCGTTCTACGATACGAACTTGTGGACGCCAAAGCAGGTAGATGGTGAGACGATGCCAATCTCTCCAGCTCTGCTAGTGCAACTACGCAACTATAATGTCATTCGAGATACATTAATTAATAAAAGCACCAACCGAGTTCATATTCCGTTTAGTGCAAGAGTACTCGACCTTGACTCTAGTGCAATTAGAGCCAGTTTAAAAATTGCAGATACCAATATGAGTTACTACCACGGTCCAAGCCGAATTCGTGAAATGGCCTGGCCACCGCAAAATGGTGACTTCAATATTAGTATCACGCTCCAGGATGTAACAGACGAAGGTAGACAGCACGTTTTAAATAAGAGTGGTCAATGGGCGATATACAGATTGCTAGGTGACTCGACCTTGACAAACACTCATAACGGCAGCTTTGTCAGTGACATAAAAGTGTCAGGGAGGGACTTAAGCTTACGCATCACTCCATTGACGCAGAAAAACCCATTCACTCTTGCTGAGCTATATAACTTTACGC
>NZ_WXWT01000150.1:0-3331 GCF_009904725.1 Vibrio sp. V43_P6S15P86 | reverse complement strand
GCTTATGATCGAGATTAGGATCTTGATAGAGCTTGAATAGCGCATTTTCTGTTTCCATTACCTGCTCAGCACGAGTGCCCTTTTCACCCGCGCTTTGTTTCTCTTCAGCGAGCATAGCATCGGTTTGATAGAAATAACGATGGTAAGGACATGGTATCGCCCCCAGCGCTTTTAGAAATGCTGGATCCCACGGTTCTTCCCAGATGTTCTTCATGCTGAAGTTAGCACCATCACCGACTTTCTCTAATACTGTTTGAGTAATATCTTCTCCATTGAGCCATGCTTTGTGCACCCAAACGAGATGGTTTAATCCGGCAAACTCAAGTTGTAGCTCTTTTGGCTCGCACTCCATCATTTCTGCGATCATCATTTCCATCGAAACCGGCACATTACATAAACCAATACTCTTTACTTTGGTGTACTTACTGACGGCTTCAGAGACCAAACCCGCAGGGTTGGTGAAATTGAGCATCCATGCATTGGGTGCCAACTCTTCAATATCTTTACATATATCAAGAATAACCGGGATGGTTCGCAGTGCTTTAGCAAACCCACCAGGGCCTGTTGTTTCTTGGCCGATGACGTCGTATTTAATTGGAATTCGCTCGTCATTAGCACGAGCAGCAAGACCACCCACACGGAACTGCGTCATCACAAAGTCCGCATCTTTTATCGCAGCACGACGATCAAAGTCTGCTTTTATCTCAATCTTTGCACCTGCTTTATCAACCATTCGCTGCGCTAGACCTTTGATAATCTCAAGCTTCTCAGCTCCTGACTCAATGTCCACAAAATGAATCTTCTTAACGGGTAAATATTCTAAGCGCTTAATAACTCCTTCAACCAGTTCAGGGGTATAACTACTACCACCGCCAATAATGGCAAGTTTGATCGCCTCTCTAGACATTTTTCTCCCCTTATTTGTTCGAGATTTTTTTGTTCAGTGCAACGATTTCTACAGCCATTTCTTGAGCCAAAATCGTAGTCATCAGGTGATCTTGAGCATGCACCATCACTAACGTCATCGGGACTTTCCCTTCCCCCTGATCTTCCTCAATCAACTGAGTCTGAATTAAGTGGGCTTTGTTAATGCACTCTCTTGCTTGAGAGAGCTTCTCCTCAGCCGCATCAAACTCTTGTTCTCTAGATAAACGCAACGCCTCGTAGCTCAAACTTCTGGCTTCGCCAGCATTACAGATGATCTCCATCACAACCAATTCTTGTTCCATCATTTTCTCTCCGAAAATCGGGCCGCGGTAATTGCGGCCCATTAAGCACCGTTAAGCAGTAACACCTTCGCCTGAAGGTTGCGCCTCATCTTTAGTTTCTTTCGTCGTTGGTAGTTCTTGCTCCAACATTTGCTTCTCAAACATTTTGAAGAATGGGAAGTAGATAATTAGATCAAGAATCAATAAACCAATGACGAGCAATACTGGAGCAAAGGTCCAACCGCTACCCCACGAAGCACCTATCAGTGCTGGTGTTGTCCAAGGCGTTGTAGCGACACCCATACCCACAAAGCCGACATGCACAGCAAAGTACGCAATCGTAGCGTTGATGACTGGAGCGAAGACGAACGGGATAAACAAGGTCGGGTTCATCACAACTGGGCTACCGAAGATCACAGGCTCATTGATTTGGAAGAAGCCAGGCACCGCACTCATTCGACCAATACTCTTAAGGTGAACAGAACGGCTAAATGACATCAGCATAACAAGAGCAAGTGTTGCACCAGAGCCACCGATAAAGATGTAAAAATCCCAGAAAGGCTGAGTAAATACGTTTGGAATCGGTTCACCTGCAACAAAGGCTTCGATGTTGGCACCAATGTTGGTCAAGAAAATTGGAGAAAGCAGCCCCACAACAATTGCAGCACCATGGATACCCGCAAACCAAAGTAGTTGGCAAAGCAATAGAGCGCCAATAATGGCAGGCAATGAGTTAGACGCACTAATTAAAGGCTTAAAGACTGCCATGACCGCATCTGGAATCAGCATGTCGTACTGGGTTTGCACGAAAAGGCTAAGTGGATATAAGGTAATAAATATCGCTAAGACTGGTAACAGTACTTCAAATGATCGTGCAATCGCCGGTGGCACCTGCTCTGGCATACGAATCGTAATATTGTGCTTTTTCATAAAACGGTAGAGCTCTACCGAGAAGAATGCACACATCACTGCGGTGAAGATCCCGGTTCCTCCCATGTGTGACATAGACAACGCGCCATCTTTAGCAGGGGCCGCGATGAGTAAAAAAGACATCAGCGACAATACAGCACTCGTGATCCCATCCATCTTGTAAGCCTTAGCTAAGCTATAAGCAACGCCGAGCGAAACAAAAATGGTCATGATCCCCATCGACATGTTGTAGGGCATCATTATGGTATCAAAATGTGTGGTGGCGAAATCGAGCCAAATTCGACCAAAAGTAAAGGTCGTGTCTTCGGCAAATGGTGGGAATGCAAAAATCAAAATGAAACTACCGACAATAATAAACGGCATTGCAACTATAAAACCGTCTCTCATTGCTCGAACATGGGGCTGATTCCCCACTTTTGCTGCTATAGGGGCTATATGCTTTTCGACTGCGCCTATAATTGCGTCATAAAGCTTCATAGAATCCATCCTTATTTTAGGCAAAAGAATCCCGCATCAAATATTTATATTTGATGTACAGTTATCTTTTTTTAATTTAAAACTATGGTTTAGTTAATTAATTCTAATGCTTGCTCTAGTACTTCTTCTCCCTTCATCATTCCATAATGCTGAGGAGAAATCGCATCAATGTTTTTACCATGCTCTTGCGCCGTTTTTCTTAGCTCTTCTAGCTGAAAACGTACTTGAGGCCCGAGAAGACAAACATCGTACTCTTTAATTGCATCTTCAAATGCATTCACTGACATCGCATCAATCTTGCACTCAATTCCTTTATTTTCAGCAGCTTGCTCCATTTTTTTAACAAGCATACTGGTTGACATCCCTGCGCTACAGCATAAAAGGATCTTTTTCATAGCCTTACTCCCGTTGTGTAAATTTCAACCTGCAAAAACTGTAGCAAAAATAACCAAGACAAAAAAGCACAACCGGTTGCATTGTTCGTGAACACAATCCCAATTTAGAAAATACGACCTGTTTTTTAGTAATTATCTAGGTCTAGGATAAAAGTCAGGAAATAAATTAAGACACCACATTAGGTTTCAAATTATCAATATATTACTACTGACAACGTCGTTATTAATTTCTAAAAAGGAATAGAGAATGAAATTTAATAAATTGGCTATTGCAACGCTTGTAAGTGCCGCACTATCACAATACTCATTTGCTCAAACCGA
>NZ_WXWT01000358.1:0-54505 GCF_009904725.1 Vibrio sp. V43_P6S15P86 | reverse complement strand
TGGCATCAGCCAAGGTATGACCAATGAACTCGCAAGGTACATTAAATTTGTCGTAGAACGCTTTCTCAAACGGAAGAAATGCTAGCACCAAGTTCGTTGCCGCTTCTATTTTAAAGATGCGCTTCTGACGCCAAGCCCAAACAGACGGACTCACGTAATGAACGGTTTTAATGCCCGCTTGCTTGAGGTCAAGCTCTAGGCGTAAGTTAAAGTCAGGAGCATCGATCCCGATGAAAACATCAGGCGGATTCTGAGTAAAATACTGAACGAGTTCAGCTTTCACTTTAAGAAGTCTCGGTAAACGGCCTAAAACCTCGACTAACCCCATCACCGCAAGCTCTTCCATATCAAACAGAGACTCGCAACCTTGGGCTATCATTTTCGGACCGCCAATACCTACGAACTCTGCGTCTGGATATTGCTGCTTTACTGCTTTGATAAAGCCTTCACCTAGCGTATCGCCAGACAATTCTCCGGCAATGATGCCAATACGTAATGGTCTTTCCATATCTACTTCGCTATTTTTCCTGTGCGCTATGGATAACGGTTTGCCTTATCCATAAAACACAAAAAGATCGTAACCTCAAATTCGGTCACGATCTTTTTATTTATTGCTTCATTCGCCAATTAACGAATAATGCCACGTTCCGTCGTTTCCAGAATATCTGAGAAACGCTTCACAGCCGGCCACTCTTGAGCCATTTCAGCCAGAATAGGCTTCACTTCTTCTAGCGTCTTACCTGAACGATAGATTTCTTTATACGCTTTTTGCAGCGCACGAATCTCTGGTTTCTCAAAGCCGTTACGCTTCAAGCCAACAAGGTTCAAGCCGAAAGGAGTCGCGTGGTTGCCTTGCGCGAGTACGTAAGCAGGGACATCTTGCACCACTGCTGAGCAGCCGCCAATGTACGCGTAAGCGCCCACTGTACAAAACGGGTGAATCGCAGACAGTGCCATCACACCAGCATAATCATCAACAGTAACGTGACCACCAAGAATCGAGTTATTACCGATATGAGTGTGGTTACCAATAACAACATCATGCGCAACGTGTGCATTCACACACAATAAGTTATCATCACCAATGATCGTGGTTGCTTTGTCCTGCACTGTGCCGCGGTGAACTTGGACCGCTTCACGAATGACGTTACGATCACCGATAACCACAGTTGTGTCTTCACCACCGTATTTTTTGTCTTGGTTTTCTTCGCCAATGACAGCATGCGGGAAAATACGGTTATCTTTGCCAATAGTCGTGTGACCTTTGATCACAACGTGAGACATCACTTCTGTGCCTTCACCAATTTCAACCGTAGAGGTGATGTACGTAAAAGGACCTACTGTTACGTTAGCACCAATTTTGGCGCCCTCTTCTACCACCGCTGCCGGGTGGATTTTAGCGGTTTCATGAATCATATTAAAACTCTCGACGAGCACACTTCAGTTCTGCAGAACATACCACTTCGCCGTCAACTTTTGCTACACCGCTAAATGCAGCAATGCCGCGACGTTCTTTCAGAAATTCTACCTCAATAACCAATTGGTCGCCCGGAACCACTGGTTTACGGAATTTCGCGCCGTCTACGCTTGCAAAGTAGTACAGTTCATTTTCTGTTGGTGCACCAAATGATTTAAATGCAAGTAAGCCTGTTGCCTGAGCCATTGCTTCTAAAATCAAAACACCTGGGAATACTGGTAGTTGAGGAAAGTGACCTGTGAACTGAGGTTCGTTAACCGACACGTTTTTAATCGCGTGAAGATACTTTTCTTCTTGGAAGTCTATCACTCGGTCGATCAATAAGAATGGGTAGCGATGAGGTAGTAGCTCTTGAATTTCAGAGATGTTCATCGTTTTCTTTTCAGTAGTCAAAGTCGTCTTCCTATATCAATTTTTTGCCGCCAAGATGGCAAACGTGGCAACAGGTCGTAAAGCCGAATCGCTTTGCAATATACTAGCAAAATACGCACCATCTTGGAGTTAAATCTACTTAGAGCGCGTCATTATAGAAGAAAAAGACCCGCATTTCGCGAGTCTTCGTACAGAATATGGAACTAGAGCCTGTTAGCTTTCACGTTAAATACAGAGCGAAAGATAACTTGTTCTAAATTTCTTCTTTCTGTTCCAGCTGTTTTTCAACCGCTTTCAGGCGCTTATTCATCTCATCAATACGGTGAACTCGAGTTGCAGTTTTACGCCACTCTCTGTTCGTTTGTAGTGGAATACCTGATGAGTAAAGGCCTTTTTCTTCGATACTGCGCATTACCATGCCCATACCTGTAATCGCCACACCATCTGCGATAGTGATATGGCCATTCAGAACAGACGCGCCGCCAATCTGGCAGTACTTACCAATTTTTGTACTGCCCGCGACAATAGTACCACCAGGCATCACGGTACCATATCCGATCTGCACGTTGTGCGCGATTTGAAGTTGGTTATCCAGAATGACATTGTCTTCAATGATAGTATCTTCGAGTGCACCGCGGTCAATCGTAGTACAAGCACCAATCTCAACGCGGTTACCGATACGCACTGAACCAAGCTGAGGAATTTTAATCCACTCGCCTTTGTCATTCGCATAACCGAAGCCATCAGAGCCAATGACGGTGCCCGATTGAACAAGACAGTCATCACCCAATGACACTTCATGATAGATAGTGACATTAGCCCAAAGCTTGGTGTTATTCCCTAGCTTGGCGTTCTTACCGATAAAACAACCAGCGCCAACGCTTACGTTGTCGCCGAGTTCCACGCCCGTTTCAATCACGGCGTTAGCGCCGATTGTAACATTCTCACCCATCTTAACGTCAGCGGCAATCACAGCACTTGGTGCAATATCGTCTGCCGGTTTTGGTGTGGTATCCATCGCTTGGACCACACGAGCAAATGCGACATAAGGGTCCGAAACCACTAGCGCGTTTCCAACGCATTGCTCTTTATGCTCAGCCTTTACCATAACAACGGTAGCTTGGCACTCAGAAAGGTGTTTTGCGTATTTTGGGTTAGACAAGAAGGTTACATCACCTTCTTGTGCTTTATCCATTGGGGCAACACGGCTTACAACGAGAGACTCGTCACCAAACAGCTCACCCCCGGTAATTGTCGCCAATTCGGCTAATGTTAATGTCTTCATAACTTCTTATTTTAGAGCTTTAATTACGTCTTCAGAGATATTGTATTCTGGCTTGCCGTACTGCAAAGCAGAGATATCAATCACAAGATCGTAACCATTTTTGTCTGCGACTTTCTTAACTGCATCTTGAATCGTTTTGAAAAGCTTCGCTTTTTCTTCAGCTTCACGACGCGCACTTGCTTTTTCAAGTGCTTGTGCTTTCACTTTGTACTCGCTGTCTAGCTTCGCGATATCGATACGTAGCTTTTCAACTTCGTCTTGACCCAAAAGCTCGCCGTCACGTTGTAGCTTTTCGATCTTTGTTTTAGCTTGGGCTTGGATTGACTTCAGTTCATCAGCTTTGCTTTTGAAGTCTTTCTGCATTTTTTGTAGTACAACTTCACGTTGAGGAAGAGCTTGGAAAACTTGAGCTGTATTTACGTAAGCAATTTTCTGTGCAGCTTCTGCCGCATTTGCAAACATTGAAGAGCTCAGTACAAGAAGGCCAATCCCAGCCGCTTTGATCATTTTATTCAAAATATTTTCCTCTTTAGAAAGTTCTACCGATAGTGAATGTGAAGAACTCTTCATCATCGCCATCAAATTTCTTAATTGGTTTCGCTAGTGAGAAGACTAGTGGCCCCATTGGAGACATCCACTGCAACGCCGCACCGTAAGAAGAGCGGTAGTTGGTTGGATCTGAGTAATCGTAGTAGTAACGGTCACCATATTCCGCACCTGAATCGCGGTAGTCAAACTCCGTATCCCAAACACTTGCCATATCAAAGAAGATACTGGTACGAATTTGGTTTTGTACTTCTTCTGATGCAAATGGTGTTGGGACAATCAACTCAACACTTGCTAGCGCTACGGCGTTACCACCAACAGAGTCATCTGTTGCTGTATCTGCGCCATTGTTTGAACCAGATGTATCACGGTAAACCGCTTTAGGACCAACAGAGTTTGAGCCAAAGCCACGAAGCGATGTAAAGCCACCTGCGTAGTAGTTTTCGTAGAATGGGAACAAGTTATCGTTACCATCTGTTTGACCGTAACCATTACCGTAACCTAAGCGGCCACGGAACAAGAGGGTAAACTCGTGCTTTTTAGTCAATGGCACATACTGACGGACATCGTACTGCATTTTGAAGTATTGAACGTCAGAGCCAGGTACGGTCATTTTATAGAATGCACGCTGATGGTTACCTGCCGTAGGGAAGTAGCCACGGTTTAAGTTATTACGTGTCCAAGAGATATTGAAATCGAAGTCGTTCGTGTTCAATGCCCCACTTGAATCTATATTATCTTTTTGCGCTTCTAAGAACTGCTCTACCTGCAAGTAAGGCGATAAGTTACCGATCTTGTTGTGCGTATAACCGACACCGAATTCAAAACGGTTCAACTCATCGAATGGGAAGCCCCACGTTAAGCTCGTGCCATAGCTTTCGTTGGTATAGTCAACGATATTGGCTTCTTTCGCTTCAAATTCGTTATAGAAGACCTTACCACCCAAGCTTACACCGTCTAAGTTCCAGTACGGGTCTCGGTAATCTAGACTGATGTTTTTCTGGTAGTCATTCATCATCGCGTTGATACCAACACGGTTACCGCTACCAATAAAGTTATCTTGTTGCAGGCCAACCTGGAAGCTCACACCCGATTCTGTACCGTAGCCAACACCGAAGTTAACGCTACCAGAGTTCGCTTCTTTGACAGAGTAAACTAGGTCAACTTGATCATCACTACCAGGAACTCGAACCGTCTGTACTTCAACATTTTCAAAGTAGCCCAAACGATTTAGACGAGTTTTACCCGTTTCAATCGATTTCGAGTTCAACCAACTGCCTTCCATCTGACGCATTTCACGACGAAGGACTTCATCTTTGGTTGAGTTGTTACCCGTGAAGCGGATATCACGTACGTAAATACGGTTACCTGGATCGACGTTAACGACCAAAGAAACTTCTTGATTCTCGTCGTCAAACTCAGGAATGGTATTCACTTGTGGATAAGCGTAGCCGGACTCACCAAGCACACGTTTAATACCCTCTTCCATTGAAGTGACCAACGAGCCGTTGTATGTCTCATTGTCTTCAAATGGCACAAGTCTTTCGAACGTCGCTTCCTCACCGATCAAGTCACCACGGAACTTCACGTCCTTAACGGTGTAAACCTCGCCCTCTTCTAAGCCAAGAGTAATGTATACCCCTTTCTTGTCAGGAGAAATTGCAACTTGTGTCGAATCAACGTTAAATTTTAAGTAACCGCGGTCCAGATAGAATGATTTGAGCGCTTCAATATCACCTGCAAGCACTTGTTTTTGGTACTTTTCGTCAGACAGGAAATTCCACCACGGCACATCAACATTCAAGTTAAAACGAGAAAGAAGGTCCTCATCGCTGAAAACTTCATTGCCGATAAAATTGATTTGCTGAATTTTTGCCGACACGCCTTCAGTAAAGACAAACTTTAGGTCAGAACGGTTACGTGGCAGTGGAGTCACCACAGCTTTTACTGTGGCGTTGTATTTACCTACGCTGTAGTAAAAGTCTTCTAAGCCTTTTTCAATGTTGCTTAGCGTGGTGCGGTCAAGCGCTTCGCCTTCACGAACACCAGATGCGTTCAGGTTTTCTTGTAGCTGCTCGTCCTTGATTGCTTTGTTACCAGAAAATGAGATGCTGGCAATGGTAGGACGCTCTTTGACTTGAACCATCAGAACGCCGCCGTCACGTAACACTTTCACATCTTCAAAGTTACCAGATGCATACAGTGCACGGATAATCTCTGCAACATCGCCTTGGCCAATGGTATCACCGACACGTACAGGCATTTTCAACAACGCAGCACCCAGTGCTACACGCTGCAATCCATCGATTTCAATATCTTGAACTACGAAGTTCTCTGCTCCATTTGCAGATACACTGGTCGCCAGTAAACTTGCAAATAGAATTCGCTTAATCGCCATACTTGTTCTAATTATTCCTTGCTACTGCTTTTGTCTCTGAACTATCACAGACGAGTAAAATCATTAAATAGCGCTAACGCCATGAGCGAGAAGATGATCGCACCACCAATTCTAAAACCCATTTCCTGCACTCTCTCAGGAACGGGACGTCGAATGACTGCTTCAATTGCAAAAAACAACAAATGACCGCCATCCAACATTGGTAAAGGAACGAGATTAATAATACCTAGGTTAACACTAATTAGAGCGAGAAAACCTAAAAAGTAGACCAAGCCATAATCAGCCGTCGCGCCTGCGCCTTTGGCTATTGATATTGGACCACTCAGATTATTCAGACCAACGTCACCAACAATCAGTTTCTTAAGCATGCTGATTGTCAAGCCAATGACTTGGCCGGTTTTGTCTACCGCCTTACCTACTGACTCGAATACACCAAACTGAAGGTCGAAGCGATAACTTTCTGGCCATTCTGCGACTTTAGGTGCAATACCTGCAAAACCAACGACTTCTTTGTTAGCTAGCTCACGGCTACCAGGCGTCAGCGTTAATGTTTGCTCATAGCCCTGACGCAATACCGTTAATTCAATCGGTGTATCAGGATTAGAGCGAACCGCTTCAACAACCTGCTTCCACTCCGTGACGCGTTGTTCACCAATAGCGACAATCTCATCACCTGGAAGCACACCTGCTTTTTCCGCCGCTCCACCTTGCGAAACCTGTTCGATAACGCGATACACCTCCGGTGTATACGGCGCAAAACCTAAGGACTGCATCGCAGACTGAGTTTCAGGGTCGAACTCCCATTCGCGCAGATCGAGCGTTTTCGTTACTTCTGAACCAACTTCATTCGCTGACGTCAGTGTTACTGTCATCAAATCATCGCCAATATGAGAAATCAATCCCATATTTACCGATTCCCAATCCGGAGTTTTGATACCAGATATCGATTTAAGTTCCATTCCTGATTCAATTCCGGCTTCTGCGACGATCGAATTGGGCGTAACTTCACCAATTACTGGCTTAACTGCTGGGATACCAATAAGAAATACGAGCCAATAGGCGAAAATTGCGAAAAGGAAGTTAAAGATAGGGCCTGCCGCAACAATAGAGGTTCGCTTCCATAGCGGCTTCTTATCAAACGCTAAGTGCTTCTCATGTTCTGGCACCTCATCAACACGGCTATCAACCATTTTTACATAGCCGCCGAGAGGGATCATTGAGATGCTGTACTCCGTTCCGTCTTTGCCTACCTTACTCCAGATAGACTTACCGAAACCGATTGAAAACTTTTCAACTTTCACGCCGCAACGGCGAGCAACCCAAAAATGCCCAAACTCGTGCACAGCGACAAGAATGCCCAGTGCGACGATAAAAGAAATGAGATTCCACAATATACCAGTCATCAGATACGCTCGCGTATGGTTTCTAGGGCAATAGTTCGTGCCATTCTATCTAGCTCTAACAAGCTTTCCAAGCTATTCGCATTCTCAGCTTTGCAGCTTGCATTGATTTTATTCAACACAGACTCATTGATGCGAGCGATATCCGTAAAACCTAGGCTGTTATTTAAAAATGCATCAACAGCGACTTCATTCGCTGCATTCAGTGCCGTTGTTGCATGTTGACCTTCATAACAAGCGTCAATTGCTAGTTTTAGACATGGGTAACGAGCAAAATCAGGTTGCAAAAACGTCAATTCGCCAATTTGCGTGAAGTCTAGTGGCTTAACCCCAGCTGCAACCCTTGATGGGTATGACATAGTCAGTGCAATAGGGGTCGCCATATCCGGCTCACCCATTTGTGCCAAAACCGAACCATCGCGGTATTGAACCATTGAATGAATAACAGACTGCGGATGAATAATAACCTTTAGCTGCTCGCGAGCCGCATTAAACAACCATTTAGCTTCGATATACTCCAGGCCTTTGTTCATCATCGTGGCTGAGTCAACGGAAATTTTTGGTCCCATCGACCAGTTTGGATGGGCGATCGCCTGTTCAGGAGTCACCTTTTCCAGTTCTGCGATGTCAGTGTAACGGAAAGGACCACCAGAACCAGTCAGCAAAATATGAGAAATGCCATGTTCTTGTAAATTACAACGACCTAAATTGGTTTGTACTTGCTGTGGTAAGCATTGGAAAATAGCATTGTGTTCACTATCGACGGGAAGTAGCTCCGCACCAAACTCTTCTACGGCATCAATAAATAACTGGCCTGACATGACCAATGCTTCTTTATTTGCCAACAATACTCGCTTACCAGCTTTCACAGCAGCCATGGTAGGCAGTAGACCAGCCGCTCCGACAATAGCGGCCATCACACTGTCAACTTCATCCAATGAAGCAATATGGCATAGAGCATCCACACCACCTAATACTTCGGTGTTTGGCGAAACCAAATGTAACTCAGATTGGAGTTGAACCGCTGCGGCTTTGTCCGCCATGACCGCGTATTTAGGTTGCCACTGACGACATAGCCCGATCATCTTTTCAACGTTGGTGCTTGCCGCTAAGGCAACGACAGAAAACAGCTCTGGGTTTTGTTCGACCACTTTAAGCGTGCTTGCACCAATGGATCCAGTAGCACCAAGAATCGTTAACTTTTGCATGTTGTAAGACCGTTAGAAAGCTCAGGAGCGACAATGCCGCTCCTGATAAATTAGAATACGTAGTAAAGAAGAGCAAAAACTGGGAATGCTGCGGTTAGGCTGTCAATACGATCGAGCACACCGCCATGTCCTGGGATAATGTTGCTGCTGTCTTTAATGCCTGAGACACGCTTGAACATACTTTCCACCAGATCGCCGAGCACTGATATAACAACAGTAACCAACGTAATCAACACCATATGTACAGGACTGGTGAACTGAATATCGAACCAACCAGCAAATGCCCACGCCACGATCAATGCCGTGATAATGCCGCCAATAAGCCCTTCAATGGTTTTATTCGGACTGACATGTGGCGCCATCTTGCGTTTGCCTAAGCTTTTGCCTGCAAAGTAAGCACCGCTATCTGCAGCCCATACCAAGAAACAAACGTATAACACGAGCTTTGCTCCGTGGTATGGATCTACCGTAATGTCATGAGCTCTAAGAATAACTACACTCCAAAGGAATGGAATTAATGTCAGAAAACCAAACACATGGCGTAAAACAAAATTATTTTGCCAAGATTTCGTCGTGTTGGGATAAGTAATCGCCATTAAGCTAGCAATAATCCACCAAACAAAACCAAGGCCCAGCACAACATAATGAGGCGTTGCTAAATGGTTGAGGCTATGTGCGTCAGGCGAAATATATAGAAAACTAAGTCCGGTAACAATGACTGCCGGAACGAGGGCAGCAAAGCGAGAGTTGCTTCCTGTAAATTGAGTCCACTCCCAAAAACCTAATAAGGTAATTGCAGTTAAAGCGGCAATAAAGCCCATTAGGGGTAATTTAAAAATGCCTAAAATAACCAGGGGAGCTAAAATTAGTGCTGTTATTATTCTCTGTTTCAAACTAACTAGTCCTTATTGAGCTGCCATCAATGCCTTTATTTGTTCACCTGTACAGCCAAAACGACGTTCTCGATTGATAAACCAAGTTACAGCTTCAACTAAGCTGTCTTCGTCGAATTCCGGCCAATACTCGGGTGTAAAGTACATTTCTGCATAAGCCATTTGCCACAACATAAAGTTGCTGATGCGACACTCTCCACTGGTACGAATCAAAAGATCCACTTCAGGTAAGTCTGCCATGGTCAAATGCTCAGTGATTAGCTGCTCATTGATATCCTCTACACGAATCTCACCGCTACGTGCTTTTAACGCTAACGTTTTGGCCGCTTCTGTGATGTCCCACTTACCGCCATAATTGGCTGCAATGTTGATCACCATCCCCGTGTTACCTGCCGTTAGATTTTCAGCTTCTACAATCTTCTTTTGTAGACGCTCACTAAATCGACTGGTATCACCGATCACGCGCAACCGTAAATTATTTTTGTGTAGTTTTTTTACTTCACTAGACAGGACCGTGATAAACAGTTCCATCAAAAGACCCACTTCTTCCTCCGGACGACGCCAGTTTTCACTACTAAAAGCAAATAGCGTCATGGCTTTAATGCCAAGCTTTGAAGCAGCAGCCACGGTCTTACGAACGGCATTAACGCCTTTTTTGTGACCAAATACGCGAGGTTTTCCTTTGGACTTAGCCCAACGGCCATTACCGTCCATAATGATGGCAATATGCTTAGGAAGGGAATCAGAGAAGGCTTGAGAATTTTGCATAGGGAGTTAATTGAGTTCCATCAGTTGGATAGACTAACATAAAAAAACGCTGAGCTGTGAGCACAGCGTTTTCCAACAGTGATGTGTGTGGGAGTATTAAACTTCCATCAACTCTTTTTCTTTTGCAGCAAGAACTTCATCGATCTTCTTAACTGCAACGTCAGTTAGTTTTTGAATTTCGTCTTGTGCTTTACGATCTTCATCTTCAGAGATTTCTTTATCTTTTAGAAGCGCTTTTAGATCGTTGTTTGCGTCACGACGGATGTTACGAACAGCAACACGACCACCTTCAGCTTCACCACGAACGATCTTAACTAGGTCTTTACGACGTTCTTCCGTTAGCGGTGGAAGTGGAACGCGGATGATAGTGCCAGCTGACATAGGGTTTAGACCAAGGTCAGACGTCATGATCGCTTTTTCTACTTTCGGCGTCAGCTCTTTATCGAAAACCGTGATTGCAAGTGTACGCGCATCTTCAGCAATAACGTTTGCTACTTGGTTTAGAGGTGTTGCTGCACCGTAGTATTCTACAGAAATACCAGATAGTAGGCTTGGGTGTGCACGACCTGTACGAATTTTAGAAAGGTTGTTCTTAAGCGCTTCAACGCTTTTATCCATGCGCTCTTGCGCGTCTTTTTTGATTTCGTTAATCACAGTTTCACCTTAAAAATGTCATCTTTCCTGAAGAAAGCCTAAAACGGTTGAGCAAAGCAAACGCCACCCTAACGCTTTGGGTGGCACCTTGGGACAAGCTTATTCGTTGATGAGCGTGCCTTCTGCTTCGCCCATAACCACGCGACGTAGTGCGCCTGGCTTGTTCATGTTAAATACGCGGATTGGCATTTTGTGGTCACGAGCTAGCGTAAACGCCGCCAAGTCCATCACTTTCAGCTCTTTATCCAGAACTTCTGCGTAAGATAGCTTATCATACAGCTCTGCGTCTGGGTTTGCTACAGGGTCAGCAGTAAATACACCATCAACTTTCGTCGCTTTTAGTACAACATCCGCTTCAATTTCAATACCACGTAGGCAAGCAGCAGAATCCGTTGTAAAGAACGGGTTACCCGTACCAGCAGAGAAGATGACAACACGGCCTTGGCGAAGCTCACGGATCGCATCAGCCCAATTATAGTCGTCACATACGCCTTTTAGAGGAATGGCAGACATAACGCGCGCATTCACGTATGCACGGTGAAGAGCATCGCGCATCGCTAGGCCATTCATTACTGTAGCAAGCATACCCATGTGGTCACCAACTACGCGGTTCATACCAGCTTCAGCAAGGCCTGCACCACGGAACAAGTTACCGCCACCGATAACTACACCAACCTGAACACCCAGTTCAACCAGTTCTTTAACTTCTTGTGCCATGCGATCAAGGACCGCAGGATCAATACCAAAACCGTCTTCACCTTGAAGAGCTTCACCACTCAGTTTTAATAGAATACGTTGATACGCTGGTTTAGGGTTCGTAGTCATGGAGTTTACCTTCCAAAGAGAGTTGTTGATTAACAGTCATGAATAGACACAAATTCAGTTATGGCTATTCATCACGGCTAATCGTTCACTGCTCATAAAAAGACCGCAGCCAAGGCTACGGTCTAATCTTTATACAGTCTCTAAGGATTAACCTTTTTGAGCTGCAGCAACTTCTTCAGCGAAGCTCATTTCTTCTTTCTTCTCGATACCTTCACCTACTTCTAGGCGAACGAATGTAGAAACTGAAGCGCCTTTTTCTTTCAGCATTTCACCTACAGTTTTCTTAGGTTCCATGATGAAAGCTTGACCTGTTAGAGAGATCTCGCCAGTGAATTTCTTCATGCGGCCAACAACCATCTTCTCAGCGATTTCAGCAGGCTTGCCTTCGTTCATTGCGATTTCAACTTGAACCGCTTTCTCTTTTTCTACTACGTCAGCTGGTACGTCTTCTGGGTTAACGAACTCAGGCTTAGAAGCAGCAACGTGCATTGCAACGTGCTTAAGAGTTTCTGCGTCGCCTTCACCAGCAACAACAACACCGATTTTCTCACCGTGACGGTAAGAAGCAATTGCAGTGCCTTGAACGTATTCTACGCGACGGATAGTGATGTTTTCACCGATTTTAGCTACAAGAGCTACACGTGCGTCTTCGAATTGTGCTTGTAGCTCTTCAACAGTCGCTTTTGAAGCTAGAGCTGCAGCTGCAACTTCTTCTGCGAATGCAGTGAAGTTACCGTCTTTAGCAACGAAGTCAGTTTGGCAGTTAACTTCAAGAAGAACAGCAACGCCGTTTTCTTCTTTGATGATGATTGCGCCTTCAGCTGCAACGTTACCAGCTTTCTTAGCTGCTTTCGCTGCGCCAGATTTACGCATGTTTTCAATTGCTAGTTCGATGTCAGCGTTTGCTTCTACAAGCGCTTTCTTACATTCCATCATGCCAGCGCCAGTACGCTCGCGAAGTTCTTTAACTAGAGCAGCAGTTACAGTTGCCATTCTGTATTCCTCGTTTGATTCGAAATAAGGTAAAAAACAGGGGCCTAACATTGTCGGCCCCCATTGCTAACTATAACTTAGTTTATGCTACACAAAGGTTTCACATAGACCAAGTGTGACACAGAGCCGCTATTATTCAGCTTCTACGAAACCGTCTTTTTCAGCAACTGCAGCTACGTCTTTGTTACGACCTTCAGATACTGCTGAAGCAGCAGCGTTCAGGTATAGCTGTACAGCGCGGATCGCGTCGTCGTTACCTGGGATTACGTAGTCAACGCCGTCTGGGTTAGAGTTAGTATCTACCACAGCGTATACTGGAATACCTAGGTTGTTAGCTTCTTTAATTGCAATATGTTCGTGATCAGCGTCGATTACGAATAGAGCGTCTGGTAGGCCGCCCATGTCTTTGATACCACCAAGAGATTTCTCTAGCTTCTCCATTTCGCGAGTACGCATTAGAGCTTCTTTCTTAGTTAGTTTGTCAAAAGTACCGTCTTGAGATTGAGTCTCTAGATCTTTTAGACGCTTGATAGACTGACGAACTGTTTTGTAGTTTGTAAGCATACCGCCTAACCAGCGGTTGTTTACGTAAAACTGGTTGCTTGCGATTGCAGCTTCTTTAACAGCTTCAGATGCAGCGCGCTTAGTACCTACGAATAGAACTTTACCTTTCTTCTCGCCAACTTTAGCTAGTTCAGCTAGAGCGTCGTTGAACATTGGTACAGTTTTTTCTAGGTTGATGATATGAACTTTGTTACGAGCGCCAAAGATGAATGGCTTCATTTTTGGGTTCCAGTAACGAGTCTGGTGACCGAAGTGAACACCAGCTTTTAGCATATCGCGCATTGATACAGTTGCCATTTTAAATTCCTCTATGGGGTTAGGCCTCCACATTCCCCATAACTCCGACCAAGCTTCTGCTCAGCACCCCGGAATATGTGACGGAATGTGTGTGATTTAAAGATAAAAGGTTATTCGGATGAAGCTTGCTTCGCCGCTTAGCTTTGCTAAACGAAGAGAACAATCCTCTATTCCGGCGCGCTTTATACCATATTTTAGCTCACTGTGGCTAGTAAAAATTATTTCTTCACCGTGCCACTTTCTCCTATTTATAAGCAAAACTTTAAACATACGATCGAATTAAGAATGATGCATATTCCTATCTAACTTGGGTTAACGCCCCGATGTCTGATAGAATGCGGCCATTCGCACGTTTACGTGCTTAGGAATAAGTAGAGAAAGCCAATGTCAATCAAGATTAAAACTGCTGAAGAAATAGAACGCATGCGCATTGCGGGCAAGCTGGCCGCAGAGATTCTAGAAATGATCGAACCTCACATCAAAGTTGGTGTGACGACAGAAGAGTTGAACAAAATCTGTCATGAGTACGCTCTAGAAAAAGGCGCATACTCTGCTCCGCTTGATTACCATGGTTTCCCTAAGTCGATTTGTACTTCAATCAACCATATCGTATGCCACGGTATTCCAGCAGAAAAAGACGAAATCGGTAGCAACGGTCAAATGAAGCCAGCGGTACTAAAAGATGGTGACATCTTAAACGTTGATATTACCGTAATCGTTCCAAATGACGAAAATGCGGACCTGAGCGTGCGTCCTCAAGGTTACCATGGTGACACTTCTAAGATGTTCCTAGTCGGTGATGTTTCACCTGCAAACAAACGTCTATGCATGGTTGCTCAAGAAGCACTGTATGTTGGTATGCGTACCGTAAAGCCAGGTTCAACAGTTGGTGACATCGGTACAGCTATCGAGAAATACATCAAAGAGAACAACAAAAACAACCCTCGCAACAAGTTTTCTATTGTGAAAGACTTCTGTGGCCACGGTATCGGCGATGAGTTCCATGAAGAACCACAAGTGGTTCATTACAAGAACAAAGACCGCCGCGTACTAAAAGAAGGCATGTGCTTTACTATTGAGCCGATGATTAACGCAGGTAAATTTGGTTGCTCTGTTGACGCTCAAGACGATTGGACCGTTTACACAGGCGACGGCAAGCACTCTGCTCAATGGGAACATACCATTGTTGTAACAAAAGAAGGTTGTGAAGTACTGACGCTTCGTAGCGACGATACGATTCCTCGCCTAATGAAAAACGCGTAAAGCTGACGACCACTCGTTGTTTACTATATCCCTGCTTCGGCGGGGATATTTTTTATCTGCCACAAATTTGTTAGATTGTAACTAGATTAGCTTGCACGGATGGCAAATATGACACTTCAGTCCCCTCTTACCTTTTCCGATGAACAAATCAATATCGGAGAGCTCAAACAAGAGTTAGAGAAATTTAGCTCCGATCAAAACCAAGAGTTTCTCAATCATCATCCGGTAACAAGCTTGGTTTTAGCCAGGGCAGAATACATGGATCTGCTTCTGAATCGTTTGTGGCAACATTTTGGCTTCAAAGATATTTACAACATTTCTCTAGTTGCCGTGGGTGGCTATGGGCGTGGCGAGCTGCATCCGCTCTCCGATATCGATATTTTGATTCTGTCGAACAATAAGCTGCCGACCGCGCTAGAAGCAAAAATCAGCGAATTCATTACGCTGTTGTGGGATTTAAAACTCGAGGTCGGACACGCTGTTCGCACCGTTAACGAATGTGCGGAAATTGGTAAAGCCGATCTGACCGTCGCGACAAACCTTCAAGAAGCGCGTCTACTGTGTGGCAGCGAGGATACCTTTCAGGCACTGAAGAAAGTCGTGTTATCAGACTCCTTTTGGCCAAGTGAAACGTTTTACCGCGCGAAAATTCAAGAGCAGCGCGAACGCCATGCGCGTTACCACGATACGACCTACAACTTAGAACCAGACATTAAGTCGACCCCTGGCGGGCTGCGCGATATTCATACATTAAGCTGGGTCGCCCGACGTCACTTTGGTGCCACGTCATTGTTGGAAATGAGCCGATACGGATTTTTAACTGACGCAGAATACCGAGAATTGGTTGAATGTCAGGACTTCCTTTGGCGAGTGCGTTTTGCTCTACACATGGAGCTTCGCCGCTATGACAACCGCTTGACCTTTGCCCATCAAGCACAAGTTGCGGAAAACCTAGGCTACGTCGGTGAAGGCAACCGAGGCGTAGAAATGATGATGAAAGAGTTCTATCGCACACTTCGTCGTGTGGCAGAGCTCAATAAAATGCTACTCAAACTTTTTGATCAAGCGATCATTAATGGTGGTGCGACAGAAAGTGCCGAGATTCTCGATGCCGACTTCCAACGTCGTGGCTCTTTGATTGAAGCGCGGAAACCCGCATTATTTCAAGCTCGCCCAGAAACTATTCTGGATATGTTCTTACATATCGCGAACGACTCAACCATTGAAGGGGTGAGCCCACCAACACTACGTCAGCTGCGCACCGCGCGCCGTCGACTCAACAAATTTTTGCACACTATTCCTGCTGCGCGTGAAAAGTTCATGGCGTTATGTCGTCACCCTAATGCTCTGCATAAAGCATTCAGCCTGATGCACCGATTAGGGGTTATGGCGGCCTATTTACCGCAATGGAGCCAAATTGTTGGTCAAATGCAGTTTGACTTATTCCACGCCTACACGGTTGATGAGCACAGTATTCGCTTACTGAAACACATTAATACCTTTAGTGACCCAGACAATCATGCGAAGCACCCTATTTGTTGTGACGTCTACCCACGGATGCAAAAGAAAGAACTGCTGATTATTGCCGCTATTTTCCACGATATCGGTAAAGGACGTGGCGGCGATCACTCTGTTATAGGCGAAGGTGAGGCTTACGACTTTTGTATTGAGCATGGCTTATCAAAGCCCGAGGCCAAACTTGTCGCTTGGTTGGTAAGGCATCATCTATTAATGTCCGTCACCGCACAGCGCCGAGACATTTATGATCCCGATGTGATTACCGAATTTGCCAAAAAAGTCAGAGACGAAGAATCTCTCGATTATCTTGTGTGCCTGACAGTTGCAGATATTTGTGCAACCAACCCAGAACTTTGGAATGCTTGGAAACGAACCTTACTGGCAGAGCTGTATTACTCCACACAACGTGCTTTACGTAGAGGGTTAGAGAATCCTGTCGATGTGCGTGAGCGAATTCGCCACAATCAACAAATGGCCTCCGCAATGCTACGTAAAGAGGGCTTTGCCGCGCGCGAAATTGAAGTATTGTGGCAGCGCTTTAAAGCTGACTATTTCCTTCGTCATACTCATACGCAAATCGCGTGGCACTGCGAACACTTACTTCGCATGGAAGATCCGACTAAGCCTTTGGTGTTGATCAGTAAAAAAGCCACTCGTGGCGGCACTGAGGTGTTTGTATATACGAAAGACCAGCCAGCTTTATTTGCGACGGTCGTGGCGGAGTTAGATAGGCGTAATTTTAATGTACACGACGCGCAAATCATGACCAGCAAAGATGGGCACGTGATTGATACCTTTATGGTGCTCGATCAACATGGCGAAGCGATTGATGAGTCTCGTCACGCCGCGGTGATTAAGCACCTCACCCATGTACTAGAGGCGGGCCGACCAACCAAGATTAAAACACGCCGTACTCCGAACAAACTTCAGCACTTTAATGTGAAAACCAAAGTCGACTTCTTACCAACCAAAGGTAAAAAACACACGTTGATGGAGTTTGTCGCGCTAGACACACCAGGGCTGTTGGCCAAAGTAGGCCGTACGTTTGCTGATTTGAATATCAACCTTCATGGTGCAAAAATCACCACCATTGGTGAGCGAGCAGAAGACTTGTTTATTTTAACCAGTGATGCAGGGGGAAGATTAAGTGAAGAACAGCAAGATGAGCTAAGAGAGAGATTGATCGAAAAGTTATCTGATGAGGTCGCAGCTTAGATCAAACCTGCCAATCTTTTCGGTTCAGGGCGAGAGCGATCTTGCCCACAAGTTAAGCATTTTGGCTAAATATCAGCTATCTAGCTCATACATAGGCTGCTACAGTTATATCAATATCAATTCGATGTAATAGAGGTAGCCTATGTATCCCCACCTCACTGGTTTGGGTATTCACGACCCTAAGCAGATTGAACGTTATTCCCTACGCCAAGAAGCACACAAAGACGTGCTCAAGATCTATTTCCACAAGCAAAAAGGCGAGCTGTTCGCCAAAAGCGTTAAATTCAAATACCCGCGCCAAATCAAAAATGTTCTTGTGGACAGTGGCAGTCACAAATATAAAGAAGTAACGGAAATCAACCGTAACCTCACATTGGTCATTGATGAACTGAATAAAATTACTAAGCCAACGAAACAACCTGAGGTTGATGTAAAAGAGAAAATTCTTTCAGACCTTCGTCATTTAGAAAAAGTCGTTTCGAGCAAGATCGCAGAGATCGAAGCAGATCTCGAAAAACTCAAGTAAAACGTTAAGTCTTAAATACTAAAAAAGGGTTAGCATTGATGCTAACCCTTTTTATTTGTACCCAATCATTATCTAGATCTAACTAATCCCATTATCGGTTGATCATTGATTCATCCCACTCAAATCGAGTAAACAATTGCTGCCAAGTTTCATCAAGATTGGCCGTCATGACAATCTCTTGATCGGTAAATGGATGGACGAACCGTAACTCTGAAGCATGCAGTAGCAAGCGGTGAGCATCAAACTCTGTGCGATATAGCTTGTTGTGCTTGCCATCTCCGTGCGTTGTATCACCCACGATCGGATGGCGTAGATGCGCCATATGACGACGAAGTTGGTGCTTACGCCCCGTTTTAGGTTTCATCTCAACTAAGCAATAACGCGTTGTAGGAAATTTACCCGTCGAATAGGGAACTTCCACTTTAGCCAACGGTTTATATTCCGTCACCGCTTCTTGCGCTTCTTTTTCTTGTGAAGCGAACTTATCAGCAATCTTGTCTAACTCGACTTTGAGTGCGTAATCCAAGATGCCCTCTTCCTCAATCCAACCGCGTACTATTGCGTGGTATGTCTTTTCCATTTTATGTTCAGCAAACATCGGCATGACTTGTGATGCGACTTCACTCGACAACGCAAACACGAGCACACCAGATGTTGGACGATCCAGACGATGCAATGGGAACACATGCAGGCCAATTTGGTCGCGCAAAGTTTGCATGACAAACTGAGTTTCGTGTTTATCTAACCAACTGCGATGTACTAACATGCCTGCAGGCTTGTTGACCGCTACAAAATATTCATCCTGATAAACGATCTCCAGCTCAACTGGTTCTGAAGATCGCGCTATTTCTTGTTCTAGCATTCGTTTACTTACACAGTTCGTCAATGGTTCGGATTGTAACAAGCAGCTCTGCGAACTGCGGTTCCTGCTTCCACGCTTCTGAAAAATAGGGCTCGAGAGAAAACCCTCTTGGCAATGGTTGGTTGTTTTCCACTAGCACGTGCATTCTGTCTATAAAGATCCACTGCAACCACTCATGAGGATGCAATGTATCAATCGCAAATGGCTCCACGCTTTGTAAGGCTTGCTCTGAAGGCCTAGTGTGTTGCCACAACTTATGTTGTTTGAGCTGCGCTTCAAGTTGGTGAAGTAAGTCGACCAATTGAGTATTTGTTACCATTAATTCTATCTCGAACCTTGAATTAGCCGAGAATGATACCATTTCTTGTGAAAAGAACGTTAGGACGTCGTATTTAATGGAAAACATTCAAACCCTCACTCAACTGTTGAACAACAGCCACTGTGATTATCAAATCTTCGATCTTGGTCGTCGTATCAAAACCATCGCTAAGAAAGAGTTTGCCGATGTAGAAAAAGGTCAAGCACCGTACCCATTCCCAATGCAGCGTAAAGCACACCTTGCCATCGCTTATTGGAATGAACAAAAGCAACCTTGGATTTGGTTTCTAAAGTTTGAATTGGACGAGCGCGGTTTGTTAAAGCAAGCGGATATCGGCAATTTCATTAAATACGTAGTGGAAGCCATGGGAACACGCCTCAATGATGATATCACTGAAGAGCAACAGCAAAAGCTGTCTAATAACCCATATACGTTCAAACCTTCCGAAGACAAAATGGCCGTGTTCCATAGCCAGGTCCGCGCGAATCTCGATCTTCCTACCAGCCAATATTATGAGCACACTCAGCATTACTTTTCAGGTGGTTTAGGTTGGGATAATTGGCAAACCGTAGGTCTGCAAGGAATCACCGACATGGCCGCTCGTTTGGACAAGGAGCAAAACGGGGTAATGATACGCAAAGCATTGAACCACCTACCGAATGAACCACTTTATGCTCTGTTGGGTGCGCTTGAGCATGTAGAGTTACAAGAGCGTTTAGCTGAGCGTATCGCCGACAAAGCACAACAAGAAATCGCAAGTAGCGAACCGGATCTCTTCCTACTTTCAGCACTTATCCGAGCTTTGGCTGGCGCACCAACAGCCATTGCCTCTCCAGTGTTAGAAGCGATTTTACAAAGCCCTCGTTTAAGCCATCAGGAAGTACTGATTGGCGTGGCTGGCCGAGCTTGGCACTTACTAGCCAATGAAAAGGTAGCAGAACAGTTTTTGCTGCGTTTAGCTCAAACCGGTAATCAAGCCCTATTTAATCAGTTATTTGCCGATTTAGTGATGCTACCAGAGTTAAGAATGGTGCTATTGCCCTTGCTACATTCAAATCCATCTGAAGAACTAGCAAACGCGCTAGTAAGCTTACAACAAGCAACAAAGGGATAATAAAGGTTCAGGGATGATTGGTGATCTTTTAGCAATTTTAGGGCTATGCTTTTTCTGTTATCTGTTTTGGCAACAACGTCGTCAAGCCGAACTCGCAAAAGTGGCAATCACGCGTAAATGTGAGCAATTGGATCTCCAATTAATCAGCATCGCCTTTGGTGCCCACAAACTAAAAACGCCAGACGGAGTCTGGCGTTGGCATACGGTGTATCAATTTGAGTTTTCATCTCTTGGTGACGATTGCTACCAAGGGGAGTTAACCATGGTCGGTTTCAGGCCGCAGAACTTTCACCTACCACCGCATCGCTTGTAAATTCCATTTCAAAGTAAGGACCATATAGATCCTTACTTTCTTTTGTTTCAACAAATCCCAGTTTTTTCAGCACCGCCATAGAAGCTTGATGGTTGCTATTCACATTAGCTTTCACCTTATGTAGCCCCAGCTCACGGCACGCCTTAGGGAAAAACGCTTTTAGAGCTTCTGTCGCTAACCCTTTACCCCAATAAGATTTATCAAAAATAAACCCTAACTCAGGCTCGGAATCGAGATGGGAAATGAACACGTGCCCCATATAGTCACGACTGGTGCTCTCTAGCACCGCCATACTATAAATATTTTCATCATCCAGTATTTTCTCAAACATCTGTTTGGCAGACGCGACAGTATACGGACCGTTCATTTCAGCACGGTTTTTCGCACAGCAATTCAGCATGACGAACTCTAGTTGCAACGACTCATTGTAGGGTAGAAGAAGCATTCTTCTGGTTACTATGGCCACATCTGTTCCTTGATTACAACAAACTTTATTTATCCGCAGATCGCAAACTCGATGAGCTTGAATATGCTCAATAACTGCGGGGCATAACACCTTGTAGAGAAGCCGAAAGTTAAACCAACTGATTGGAAAGGATATTGATCTGGATTGTTTTTTATTAAGTGTTATTAGGAATTTATAAATTTTGTGATACTGATATACCCAAGTCACCTCGAGGTGCTTAATTCAACGAGAACGACTAGGTATCTTTTTTATATAAGAAAGACCCCGACACATAAGTATCGGGGTCATGGTCTTACTCGCAGCAGTCCGGCTACTAAAAGTGCTCCATGCATCATCCATAATAGTGGCTGATTCCGTCAGCTTATTCCTTACGTCGCCGTCCTAGCGGTGTCCTTATCATCCTGATAACTAACATTCCCCGTTAGCACACATCACTTGTTCCTTGAGCGGTGTCCCTTGCATCTTCCTGACGCTGTCCATAACCTCTATCCTAGAGGGGTCCATTGTCTATCCTTAGTCATCAACATCCTATTAATGATAGTGTCCTTACAATGTCCTACGCTCCATGCTTGATTAATCATCCTGACCAACCAAATCGTCTTCCTGACGATAACCAAATCCTTGGTGCTTTCCTGTTCCATGTCTGCTTCCTGCTGACAACTCTCAATTTACGCCTTTCCTAAAAATTGACAATCTATCTTAGATAAATATTTATACACCACATTGGTTAAATAGTTGTTAAATCATTATTTATCAATAAGTTGATGATTGTAATTTCTATTTTTCCGCTCACGAAATCGTTTTCTCTCACAACCCATGTAAGAGATCTCTCACACCACACATTCCAAATTGCTATTCGCCAAATTAGGGGACTCAACGTATGATGATAGATATATCGTTGTTAAGGATTAAAAATGTTAACTCAAGACGTTACTAAAGAATTAGAAGCGGTAATGGAACAACTGCAACAACAAGGAAAAGAACCAACCGTAGCGTTAGTGAAAGCACGCTTGAAAACGCCCGTCCCAATGCCTGCATTAATCACCGCAATAAAAAGTTGGAAAAGTGCTCAGCGTGTTCCCAAGGTTGAAGTCGCAGCACAAGCGCACACCGATAATGATCGTCTTGCAGCGCTAGAAAGCACGGTGAAAAAATTAGTGGCTCGTATTGAAGAGCTAGAAGCCAAGCTAAGTGAGAAGTCATCATGAAGTTATGGGTAGATGCAGACGCATGTCCGAAAGTCATCCGCGAAACCATTGTGCGCGCCGCCGAACGCACGGGGATTGAATGTACGTTTGTCGCCAACCACGTTGTCCCGGTGCCCAAAAGAGACAACATCCACTCGCTGCAAGTTCCAGCTGGATTTGACATCGCTGACAACGAAATCGTTAAGCGTGTGGAGGCCAACGATTTGGTGATCACATCAGATATTCCGCTTGCAGATGAGGTCATCTCTAAAGGCGCTCAAGCCCTCAGTTCACGTGGCGAGCTTTATACGAAAGACACCATCAAAGCGCGTCTAAATATCCGCGACTTCATGGAAACCATGCGTTCAAGTGGAATTCAGACTGGTGGTCCCGCTGCGCTTTCCCAAACCGATCGCCGCGAATTTGCGAACCATTTAGATCGTATTTTGGCTAAATTTAAGAAGTAACCCTCACTCTATTCATATTGAGCCAGCAAATCAAAGCCTGGCTCATTACTGAAAATTCACTTTCAGCATTGCACCCAAAGCGTGCTCTTACTCCCATTTGTTTTGTTCTGTTTATTTTTCATCTCGCTCGCCATAGCTTCAATATGCAACGTGGTTTATTTTGAACGACGTTTTTAATAAATGTATAGAGAATAATGGGCTTTAACATCGTTTCCAGTGGAAGCTACCTGCCAACGAATCAATGGTCAGATCGAGAGATGGATCGCTTCCTAAAATTAGCGCCAGGGACCTGCCGAAATAAATTCGACGTTGAATATCGTCATGTAGCCAATACAAAAGAGACCGCTATTTATATGGCGGTGCAGGCGGTAGAGCAGTGTTTAGGAAACATACATACCTTGGGCTCCGTTGATCTCCTTATCTACGCCAGCGGCACTCACCACCAGTCTCTGCCCTACGACGCTTCAGCGGTTCTCGCCGCGTTAGACGCTCCAACATGGCTAGAAAGCTTTGATTTGAACAGCACCTGCTTATCATTTCTCTCTGCGCTTGATCTTGCTCAGAGTCTATTCTTCGCAAAACGATACCGTCGGATTCTCATTGTTACCAGTGAGCTCGCCACTGGCATCACACTGAATCGAAATTTTACGCTCAAACCAGAAGTTGCAACCTTATTCGCCGACGGTGCCGCCGCGTTTTTGCTCGAAGAACAAAACGGTGATGGATTACTCACCAGTCACTTTGAAACGCATCATACCGGGTATTCATTTTGTCAAATTAAGGGCGGAGGTAGTCATGTCAACCCTCACACCTCAGAGCATCAAGCTTATTTAAAAAGCTGCCAGTTTGAGATGGAGGGCAAAGCACTCTTTAAACATGTGCGTAAAACCTTACCGGCGTTTCTAAAAAAAGGCTTTGACGCCTCTCCGGTAACACTCGGCGATATTGATTATTTTCTTCCGCATCAAGCCAGTGCGCACGGGTTAAAAAAACTGCCATCACTCACCGGGTTACCAACCGAGAAAACCGTTAATCACTTTTCGACTTTGGGAAACCAAGTCGCCGCCTCACTCCCAATTAACTTACACTGGCTGCGTAATCAGCCAGAAACAGCAGGAAAACATGTGTTATTAGCTGGCACCGCCGCAGGGTTGTCACTAGGGATGGGAGTGCTAAAACTATGAAAATATTAGTCACTGGCGGCAGTGGGATGTTGGGTAGCGCAATTCTAAGAATGTTTCACCAGCAACATGAACTGCATTTTACAGCACGAAATACAGTCATCGCCAAACAACTCACTGAGCAATTCGATGTAATCCCACATTTAGTCGATTTGAGAGACCACTCTGCTGTTCATGCGGCATGCCAAGGCATGGATGCAATCATCCATTGTGCCGCTCTCTCAAGCCCATGGGGCAAGTGGGAAGCGTTTTATCAAGCCAATGTAGATGCCACCAAAAACCTCGTCAGTGCGGCTAATTCGCATCAAATCTCGCGCTTTATCCATATTTCCTCCACCAGCGTCTATTTTGACCATCAAGACCGTTGGAATATTCGAGAAACCGACGCCATTGCTTCACACTGGTGTAATGATTACGCACACACCAAATACCTATCTGAACTTGAAGCCGTAAAAGGCCAAAGCAAAGCGATCATTTTAAGACCGCGTGGCATTTTTGGCCCCAACGATCGCGCGATTATCCCAAGAGTGCTTAAGGCGATAAAAAACAACACTCTGCTTCTGCCATCGGGTAGAAACCCAGTGGTTGATCTAACTTATGTCGACAACGTTGCCCATGCGGCGATGCTCGCTTGCACTCAGGCAGACCGACTTCAGCATGGTGATGTCTTCAATATATCCAACAACGAACCAATGCCAATTGAGACTGTACTGCAAGCTTTATGTGTGGGGTTGAACCTAAAAGTAACGTTACAATCACTACCATACGGTGTGGTATCACCATTATTAAAGCTCAGTGAGCAAATACGAAGGCGCTTACCACATCAGCCAGAGCCAAGGCTCACTTCATACAGCGCAGGATTGTTTAACTATCATCAAACTCTGGATATCAGCAAGGCGATAAAAAACCTGAATTACCAACCGCTTTTTTCAATTCAAGAAGGAATACAGCAGTATGCAAACTGGTCTAAAAATAAAAATCTTTGAGGCTGGACACTGCGTACACCCAGGCTTTGTTGTCAAACCAGGCTCTGGTATCAAGCCTAGAGCATTTCCGGCAGCCGTTGCGTTAATTCAACACCCGACACAAGGCAACATCCTGTTTGATACGGGATATCACGAGCACTTTTTTAGCGCGACTCGTTCCTTCCCTGAACGTTTTTATGCTTGGACAACACCTTGCCGCTATCAACAAGAACATGGGATTGTTGCGCAGTTAGCAAAAGAAAATCTCAAACCTCATGATATTGAGCATTTAGTGCTCTCCCACTTTCACGCTGATCACATTGCCGCCGTGTCTGAGTTTTCTCACTCTCAATTGCATTGCCAACAAAAAGGGGTAGATGCGATAACTAAAAGTGGTCGAATTGGAGGCGTAAGAAAAGGCTACCTAAAAGCTCTACTCCCTCCACAGCTTGAATCTAACTTCATCATTCATGGTGATTTTTCTGTGCCAATCAGCCAAATTCTTCCTCAGTGCCAAGGGGTTAACTTGCTCTGTAAAGACATGTTCGACGATGGACTTATTTATATGGTTAGCTTGCCAGGCCATGCAGCTGGCCAAGTGGGCTTGCTGGTTAAAAGAGACCAAAGTTGGCTGTTCTTACTCGCCGATGCATGCTGGTTAATCGAGAGCTTGAGTGAAAATATCGATCAGCATTGGCTGGCGAACATGCTTTGCGATGATACAAAAGCCTATAAAAACACCCTCTCTGAGTTGAGAAGTTGCTACCAACAAACCCGCCACGTTGTTCGCTTCGTACCTTCACATTGTCAGGAAACTATCCAACAGCTAATCAAAGAAGGATGGATGAAGTGAGAACGCTTATCTCAGAATTCTGGCGAACCCGCTACCGCACTTTCGGTTCAAGGGAACAAGTCGAAGCGTGGCAGCAACAACATTTAACGCAACACCTGGATTGGGTATGCTGTCGTTCACCGTATTACCGCTCTTTTCAAGGTGCACCACTCAGTGATTTCCCTATCATGAATAAGCAAACCATGATGGAGAACCTTTCAGAGTTAAATACGAAGGGCTTAGATGCTGAACAGCTAATGCAACAAGCACTCGAAGCAGAACAGTCACGCAACTTCGCCGCTTCGAAAGTTGGCGATGTTACGGTTGGACTTTCTTCGGGCACATCAGGCATGCGCGGGTTGTTTCTTGCTGACAAACAGGAAACGCAACTATGGGCTGGCAATATATTGGCTCGCCTGTTGCCCAACCTATGGCAAAAACACCGAATTGCTCTAGCCTTGCGCGCCAACAGCCCACTGTATAAATCCGTCGCGAAAGGGCCTGTCACATTCTTTTATGCCGATTTAACCAAACCTTACCAAGAATGGATAAAAGAGCTAGATGAGTTCCAACCCACGCTTTTGGTTGGTAGTGCGCAAGCTCTTCAGCTCTGCGCCCAGTTCAGCGGTCAATTTGGTCAACCCGCAATTCAACCACAGCGGATCATTTCTGGTGCAGAAGTCCTAACCGAGAGTGACCGTCACTTTATTTCTCAACGGTTCGACAGCGAACTCCATGAAGTCTATCAATGTACTGAAGGTTTTCTTGCATGTACGGATCAGCATGGACAAATGCGCTGGAATCAAGATGTTGTTTACATCGAAAAACATTGGCTGAATACCGAACGTACTCATTACAGCCCAATTATTACCGATTTTCGTCGTAAAACTCAGCCCATTATTCGTTATCAGCTCGACGATATTATTGAGAATAAACAGGATAATGGCGTATTTGAACCTCTTGGCGCGATTGCCGGACGATGTGGTGATCGCCTCACGCTAAACGCAAACCACGTCCCAGTGACGGTGTTACCAGATCTCATCTACCGCGCTATAACACTATCCGCCCAAAGTCGCGTGGATTACCGAATCACCCAAACAGGGTCACAAGCCATTCAAATTGAAGCGGATGTTCACCACCATAGGGTTATACATCAAGCCTTGATAAAGTTGTTTGACCAATTACGGCTTGATCCTGTCAGATTTAGTTACCGCCCTGCGCCTATTTGGACGCCAATGAATAAACAACGACGTGTGGTGAACATATGCGGGTCTTAATCACCGGAGCCCGAGCACCAGTTGCACTAGAGTGGGCAACCATGTGTATGCATCATGGGCATGAAGTAATTCTCACCGATTCGCTAAAAAAGCCTCTGGGATCATTTTTGCGGGGCATCGAGTCTTATATACCCACCGCTTCACCTCGATTTGCATTTCCCACCTACCAACAGCAGATCCTAAAAATCATTACTCAGATGCACATTGATATGGTGATACCCACTTGTGAAGAAGTGTATTACTTGGCTCATGTTGACAAACAATGCCCAGATGTGAATTTCTTTCTGCCCGATATGGCGCTGCTCAATGCCCTACACAACAAGTTGACCGTCTTTGAACAGCTTCAAGGCTTGCCAGAAATTACACTTCCAAAAACTCGTTTGGTCGCTGATAAAAGTGAGGTTGAAACTAATGAAAGAACCGTTCTAAAACCAGTTTACTCTCGGTTTGGCGGGCAAGTAATAAGAGATGTGGCAACTCAGTCTATTTCTGCCGTCACGATATCGCCACTTTATCCTTGGGTTCAGCAACAAAAAATCCATGGGACTCCGGTGTGTAACTATGCGATTTTTGAACATGGTGACCTTAAAGCACACCAAGCTTATGTGCCGAAATACTGTGTAAACGGATCGGCCGCCAGTGCTTTTCAGCCACTCTCATGCGAACGACTAGATACATTTATCGCAGCTTTTGGTGAGCGTCATACTTATCATGGGCAGGTGTCGTTTGACTTCATCCAATCACAAAATGATCTCTACGTGATTGAATGCAACCCAAGAGCCACAAGTGGTTTGCACCTACTCTCATCTCGATGCAATCAACTGCTTCCTAATATGGAGTTTACCAGTCCTTCCAAGCAGCGATTGCATCATTTAGGTCCAATAACACTCATCGCTGAAGGTGGATTATCCCTATTTAAGGCTCGAACTTGGCAAGATTGGTGGTCTGGAGTGAATGTAATGCAACAGCATAACTTGCCGGTAGGGAGCCAAATCCGGAGTGTGTTTGAATTACTCCGGTTAGCTAGGCAGAACAAGGCAAAATGGAGCGCCGCTTCTACCGTTGATATTGAGTGGAATGGAGAAGCGTTGCCATCATGACACTTTCCTCTCAAGAATGGCATAAAACCTTTATCACTCTTATGCAGTCGAATCTTATTGATGAATGCACAGCAAGCTTTGGTTGCTACTATATCGATGATGTTGCCATTCCCTACTCCGTAACACCAAAAATACCAAACAACTGTTATGCCGTGTCCCCTATGACACTGCTTAGTGGCTACGCCGAAGAAGAGCTTCACAAAGTCAAAAATGTGGCTGTTCGATGGGTATGTAAGCTACTTATTAATATGACTAAACCAATCTTATCATTAGCTGGATTGGATCAAGTCCAAACGCTCAACAATCAGTGCTTGTCCACCAATATGTATAGCGAACAATGGGAATCCTTAAACCTTGATGAACTGCGTCGCGTGGCACTCGATCAATACCCCACCTTTCCCTTGGTGCTTCGCTCCCTCAACCAACTTCAGCACTCACACTTAATTCAGCGATTAGAACAGCAACAATGGCAAAGCTTAGTAACGCGACAAGTGTATTTACTTGAGGATTGGCAAGCCTTCAGCTTCAACCGAGATTTAACGAAAGACTTCAAGCTGTTTAATGATAAAGATTGGCAGTTTAAGCCACTGGCTACTGATGAAGAGTTTCAGCGTGCCAAAGCGTTATATGACATGCTTTACCTTGATAAATACAGCCGGAATAACATCCAGTTTTCAACCCAATATTTAAAACAGGCTAACCAGAATAACTTAGTGCATTTAGTGGGACTATTTTATCAAGGAGAGATGCTGGCTACGTTAGGCATAGTAGAAATTGATAACGACATGACTTGCCCAATTTTTGGCTACGATACCAATAAGCCGCAGAGTTTTGCGCTGTATAGAAGAATATCTGCTTATACCATCCGCCATGCAATGATATGCCAGCGTCGCTTTAATATGAGCTCAGGGGCTCCAGCTTTTAAACGCAACCGAAAAGCCCAGCCAGAAATTGAATTTAGCTATGTTTATATTGCGCACTTACCTTGGTACAAACGCGTAATTTGGAAAAGCTTGTGCTGGCTCACTCAGCACTTTTATCGCCCTTTGTTGATACGTTTTCAGCTATAAACCGACATCTATAATCAGGTAAGCCTGCGTACACAGTCTCAATCGATAAAAAAGCCTGCGACGTTCGCAGGCTTTTTATAATGGAGCTGTGTGAGGTAACCGTTTTCTACGGTGTGTAGTATGTTGCTGCGCCAGGGCCTACTGGTAAACCAAATACGAATACCCATAGGTAGAACAGCACACTCCAACCTACAATGAAGCAGATTGAGTAAGGTAGCATGGTCGCGATCAGCGTACCGATACCTAAGTTCTTCATGTAACGAGTCGCTACGGCAAGAATCAAACCAAAGTAGCTCATCATTGGAGTAATGATGTTTGTCGTCGAGTCACCAATTCGGTAAGCAGCCTGAATCGTTTCCGGTGCATAACCAACAAGCATCAACATAGGAACAAAAATCGGAGCCGTTACTGCCCACTGTGCCGATGCCGAACCAATCATTAGGTTGATAAAGCCACACATGAGGATGAAGGCAAAGAACAACATTGGGCCAGTTAAGCCAATTTCTTGCAGGAAGCTAGCGCCAGCAACCGCGAATACCTGACCGAAGTTAGTCCATTTAAAGAAAGCAACAAACTGAGCAGCAAAGAAAACTAATACAATGTACATGCCCATAGAAGACATAGATTTCGCCATTGCATCAATTACATCGCGATCCGTCTTCATCGTGCCAACAACTTTACCAAACACAAAGCCTGGGATAGCAAAGAACACAAAGATGAATGCCACGATACTTTTCAGGAATGGAGAACCTGCAATTGTACCTGCATCAGAACGTAAGATGCCGTCAGCTGGAACAACCGTCCAAGCAAGCAACGCGGAAACAACCAGTACAGCAACACCTGCTAGTTTTAGACCTTTCTTCTCAATGTCTGTTAAGCCGCCCATTTTGTCGTTCGACAAATCTTCTGAGGCTTCTTCTTCACTGTATTTGCCAAGCTTTGGCTCAACAATTTTTTCAGTAACAAACGCACCAGTGATTGCAATGAAGAACGTCGAAACAAACATGAAGTACCAGTTAACTTCTGGACCAACAGTGTAAGTTGGGTCAATCATTTGCGCTGCAGTTTCAGTAATACCTGACAGTAGCGGGTCAACCGTACCGATAAGTAGGTTTGCTGAATAACCACCAGATACACCAGCGAATGCCGCAGCAAGGCCTGCAAGTGGGTGACGACCTAGAGAATGGAACAGCATTGCTGCCAGTGGAATAAGTACCACATACCCCAGCTCTGATGCCGTATTTGAAATGATACCAGCGAAAACAACAGTCACTGTTACCATGCGTTGAGATGCGCCCATGACCAAGCCACGCATTGCTGCAGATAGCAAGCCTGAGTATTCAGCAATAGCAACACCCAACATCGCAACCAAAACCGTGCCTAAAGGTGCAAAGCCAACAAAGTTTTTCACTAAATTGGTAACGATAAGTTCGAGTCCATCAGCGTTAAGTAAGCTGACGACATGAATCATGCCATCTGCGGCACGACCTTTTGCGCCCTCAGGACGAGGGTCTACAACGGAAACTTCGAAGTATCCTGCAATGCCCGACATCACCAGAATGGCTAAACAGAAAATGGCAAATAGTGTGATCGGGTGAGGTAATAAGTTCCCCAAATATTCGACAGTATCCAAAAAGCGCGTAAACAGCGGCTTCTTAGGCGAGTTTTGTTTAATTGAATCAGATGAACTCATCTGTTCCCTCCTTGTTTTTATTCCTGTGCAAATGTGACAAAAATGTCAAAAAAGCGAGCGAAGGGTACTTGAGTAGAAGGTTAAAGAAAAGCCCTAAATGTTACAAACTGTGACCATTAGAGAGTTTTATAACCAATAATAAACAAAAACGTAGATATTTCATCCATGTAAAACAGTTAGGTCAAAATTATCAATTAAACAAAACCATAAGCCAGAAATATGCAGAACGATTACTTCTGCACTGCTTTAAACCTCGGATTCGCCTTACAAATGACATATAGACGCCCTCTTCGTTTTACGATCTGGCAATCCGGATGACGACTTTTTGCACTTTTTAATGATTTTACTACCTTCATGATTTATTCCTTTTCGCTCTTAAATTGACCAAAACGACGGTTGAAGTTCGCAATACGACCTTCTGTTTGAACCACTCGCTGTTTACCGGTGTAGTACGGATGGGATGCTGACGACACATCTAACGTAAAGTAAGGGTAGGTTTTGCCATCTTTCCATTCGATGGTTCTCTCTGTTTTCAACGTAGAACCAACAACGAAGTATTCATCTACGCTGGTGTCGTGGAACACCACTGGACGATATTCAGGGTGGATTCCTGGTTTCATAATACTTTTCCTCTTAATTAAAATGTTATGTTATAACGTTTTAATTAATAATCATTATCAACAAGAAAAGCAAGAGAAATTTGTGATACTTTTCATCTCAATGAATTCTTAAAGATGTCCACCATGTATTCCATTGAACCCATCGGTGTCATTGAGACACCGTACAAAGAAAAGTTTGCAGTACCGCGCCAGCCTCGCTTAGTACCAACAGCGAAAGCACGCGTAAAACTGTTAGGCGCAGCGAATAGCCCTGAAGCAGTGCGTGGGCTAGAACAGTTCTCTCACGTTTGGCTGTTATTTTTGTTTGATCAAAATCTGGAAGCAGGTTGGAAGCCAACCGTCCGTCCACCACGACTAGGCGGCAATGAACGAATAGGTGTCTTTGCCTCACGCTCGACTTTCCGCCCAAACGGAATCGGAATGTCAGCCGTTGAAGTGAAAGGAGTCACTAAGCAAGGCGATCAAATCTATCTTGATTTAGGCAGCGTTGATCTCGTTGATGGGACACCGATTGTAGATATTAAGCCTTATATCCCCTATTCGGATTCTATTTCAGAAGCACAAGGCGGATACGCAGACCAAGAACCAGAAAAGTCACAAGTCACCTTTTCTGCTCAAGCATTAGCAACGATAGAAAATCGATCCGATACTGACTATGTAAGATCAGTCATTGAACAAGTTCTGGCCCAAGATCCTCGTCCTGCATACAAGAAAAACAAGCCGGACGACAAAGAATATGCGGTAAATTTGTTCGACTTGAACGTAAAGTTCACAGCAACAAGCAACTTAATAACGGTTACCGCTATTGAAAGCTTTTGACAAACGCAATTGGCTGATATTATAGACGGCTAATAAATTTCCCTTTCGGGAACTCCCATACTCCAGCTTATTCAAGCTTGAGTATCTAACTTAAATAAACGGATAAATTTAATGCGTACCAGTAATTATCTTCTTTCTACTCTGAAGGAGACTCCAAACGACGCAGAAGTAGTGAGCCACCAGCTCATGCTACGTGCAGGTATGATCCGTAAGCTGGCTTCAGGTCTATACACCTGGCTACCTACTGGTCTACGTGTACTGCGTAAAGTCGAAAACATCGTTCGTCAAGAAATCGACAATGCAGGTGCAGTCGAAACTTTGATGCCCGTTGTTCAGCCGTTTGAACTATGGGAAGAGACAGGCCGCAGCGAAAAGATGGGTCCTGAGCTACTTCGCTTTACTGACCGTCATGTTCGTCCGTTTGTACTTAGCCCAACCGCTGAAGAAGTGATCACTAGCCTTGTTCGCAATGAAGTGAGCTCTTACAAACAGCTTCCGCTAAACCTGTACCAAATCCAAACCAAATTCCGTGATGAACGTCGTCCACGCTTCGGTGTAATGCGTTCACGTGAATTCTCAATGATGGATGCGTACAGCTTTGACATTGATAAAGATGGCCTACAAAAGTCATACGACGCAATGCACGACGCTTACTGCAAAGCATTCGATCGCATGGGTCTGGATTACCGTCCTGTACTAGCAGATAGCGGTGCTATCGGTGGTAGCGGCTCTCAAGAGTTCCACGTATTGGCTGAAAGTGGCGAAGACATCATCGCATTCTCTACCGAGTCAGATTACGCGGCAAACATCGAAAAAGCAGAAGCACTAGCTCCAGCCTCTGAAGCAGCGGCACCAACGCAAGAAATGACGTTGGTAAATACGCCAAACGCAAAAACAATCGCTGAATTGGTTGAACAGTTCGAGCTGCCAATTGAAAAAACAGTGAAAACTTTGTTTGTGAAAGCGTCTGACGAAGTTGATGCACCAATCATCGCGCTTATCATTCGTGGCGATCATGAGCTGAACGAAGTGAAAGCAGAGAACCTTCCTCAGGTTGCAGCTCCACTGGAAATGGCATCTGAAGAAGAAATTCGTGAGCTTATCGGTGCAGGCCCTGGTTCACTAGGCCCTGTTGGCCTTAAACTGCCGTTCATTGTTGACCGCAGCGTAGCGGTAATGAGCGACTTCGGTGCGGGCGCGAACATCGATGGCAAACACTACTTCGGCATTAACTGGGGTCGTGACGCAGAGCTTGGTCAAGTTGAAGACCTACGCAACGTGGTTGAAGGCGATCCAAGCCCATGTGGTAAAGGCACTATCCAGCTTAAGCGTGGTATCGAAGTTGGCCATATCTTCCAACTTGGCAACGCTTACTCCGCAGCGATGAACTGTGGTGTACTTGGTCCTGATGGTAAGAACGTCATCCTAGAAATGGGCTGTTACGGCATCGGTATCACTCGCGTCGTAGCGGCTGCTATTGAGCAAAACCATGACAAATACGGCATCATCTGGCCAGATGCAATCGCACCATTCCAGGTTGCGATCGTTCCAATGAACATGCACAAGTCAGAAGAAGTAAAAGAAGCCGCTGAGAAGTTGTACGCTGAGCTAACGGCAATGGGCATCGAAGTCCTATTTGACGACCGTAAAGAACGCCCAGGCGTAATGTTCTCTGACATGGAGCTTATTGGTGTACCGCATACCATTATTATCGGTGACCGCTCAATGAAAGAAGGCAACTTCGAATACAAGAACCGTGCTACTGGTGAGAAAACGCCAGTCGCAATGACTGATATTATCGAGCACGTAAAAGCTCAACTAAAGTAAGCGCTCTACGAGTTCGCATTTGAAGTAATTTCAAAATAATTAGAAAGGGTTGGCTTCGGTCAGCCCTTTTTTATTACTGGGCAACCTTACTACTCCCCTTTAGATCTATTCACTTTGTTAATCTTTGGTTCAGCTTCTTGCTATTAAACTGATTTCATCATCTAAAGGAGGTCAGTTATGGATTTAAAAAGTCTTCTAAACCAAGCACTCAAATCAGACTTACTCAAGCAAGGAGCTGATGCGTTAGGTAAACAAACTAACAACATCAAATCCTCATCAAACTCAAGTAGCCTGAAAACGCTAGGAGCAGGTGCCGTTGGCGGAGGCCTTATCAGTATGCTGATGGGCTCGAAGAAAAGTAAAAAAATGACCAAGAAAATAGGGTCAAGCGCATTAAAAGTCGGTGGCGCAGCTGCGCTTGGAGCATTAGCCTACAAAGTTTATAACGACTGGCAAGCCAAACAGTCCGGTCAAGGTGTTCATGAGACCTTTGACCCCGATGACAGCAAACACAGTGTACTAATTTTAAAAGCAATGATTGGAGCCGCAAAAGCCGATGGCCATGTCGATGAAGAGGAAATGGCCCGCATCAAGCAAGCCCTCGCGGATATGGGCGCAGATGAGCACGTACGTCAACTCGTTCAGCAAGAACTAAACAAACCGCTCGATCCTGCTGAAATTGCTAATCAGGCGACCTCTCCTCAACAAGCGTCAGAAATTTATCTCGCGTCTTTGATTGTTGCTGATGAGCAAAACTTCATGGAAAAAGCGTATTTGCAAGAACTGGCAAAACAGCTTCAGCTTTCACCAGAAGTCACTCAGCAGTTAGAAGTACAAGTGCAGTGATTAAATCTCGCTCAAGCAACTCCTCAACTTGAGCCAAAACAACTCTGCACTTTGAGTTTCAAATCTGCTGTGTGTATATTGAGATAAGTTATCATTTAGTGGAAAGAAAACATGCAAGTATACGGCTGTTGTGAACTGGTTCGTGAGCTTTATGCTCAAATTGGTAGTGGCGATCAAGCTTACATTCCTCAGGCAATTTCATGTGCTGTTAAAGCGCTGAACGATGTTGCGGCGGATGAGTCTCTGCCTAAAGAAGTGCGTGAAAAAGCGGCATTTGCTGCGGCAAACCTACTGATTTCAGATTTTGAGGATAAGTAATGAATCTAGCGAACTTTGAATCCATGGATCCTGTCATGCTCATGAGCATTGTAAATATGAAGCTACGCGACGACTTCGGTGGTGACTTAGATAAACTGGTAGCTTTCTTCGATATCGATCGCACAGCACTAGAAGCAAAACTGGCTTCTGCTGGTTTTGACTTTCTTCCAGAAGCAGGACAATTCCGTTAACCCGCAGCAATCCAATCACCGCGGGTAACTGAAACGGGGAATAACCAACATGAAAAAGGGCTTGATGATCACTCATCAAGCCCTTCTCTTTTGTCCAATAGACGTTTCGATTAGCCGAATGAAGCCCAGATGACCGTAGCCACAAGAATTGGACATACAAACTTCACATACGCTGGCCATAACTTACCAAACCAACCTTGCGTAAACTCCGGGCAACCTTGCTCAAGCTCTTTGATTTTTGAGTTGCGATTCCATACCCAACCACCAAATAAGCAGAATAAGAGCGCAGCGGTTGGTTGTAGATACTGAGTAGCAACCGTCGCGACCATACCAAACAGAGCGCCAAAGTTATAAACAATCACCACACTGAACAAGGCGATGAGACCACCTAAAACCCAGCTCGTTGCGCTACGCTTGGTGTTGAAACGCTCACTCACTAACGCCACTGGACACTCTAACATTGAAATGGAAGACGTTAGCGCCGCAATCGTCAGCAATAAAAAGAACACAATAGAGAACAATTGACCAAGCAAACCTAAGCTATCAAACATCAACGGCAATACGGTAAATACCAACGTATCAGAGCTTAATAGAGAGCCATCTTCAGCATAGATTTGAACGCCTTTTTGCATCGCAACAAACATCGCTGGCATCACCACTAACCCTGCAATGAAAGCAACGGCAGTATCTACCATGGTCACGTTCATCGCCATCTTTGGTAGGTTCTCTTTCTTACTCAAGTAAGAGCCATAAATCAGCATTGAACAGCCACCGATCGTAAGCGAGAAGAAGCCCTGCCCCATTGCAGCAAGAATCAACTTGCGGTCCCATACCTTTTCGAAATCCGGTACCAAGTAATGCTTTAGCCCTTCCATCGCACCGTTTTGCGTCATGATGTAAGCAAACAGTAGAGCAAACAAAACAAACAATGCTGGCATCAAACGTGTGGACCACTTCTCAATACCTTGTTTTACGCCACCTTGTACGATGAGAATCGTTAGCACATAAAAAGTAATGGCTCCGAACAAGTTACGTTCAACGCTAAAGCCCTTTAGCCATTGAGTTGCAGCTTCTAACCCCATTAGATCTGTGATTGCACCCAGTAAAAAGCAGATCAACCAACCACCGACAATAGAGTAAAACGCTAAAACAGCGCTTGGTACGCTTAAACCAATCCAGCCCACAATACCGCCGAGCTTTTTACCTACCGGATGATTGGTAAGCGAACGCATACTATCCACCGGGTTGGCTTGACCATGACGACCAATCGCCATTTCAACCACCAGCATAGGAAATGCGACGATAAGAATCATCACCAAATAAACCAACAGGAAAGCACCGCCGCCATTACTGGCAGCTTGGGTTGGAAAGCCCCAAATATTGCCAAGGCCAACTGCGGCACCTGCGGCTGCTAAGATGAATCCGAGACGAGAGCCAAAATGCTCACGAGGCTGAGAAGAGGTTTGCTGTGTCATACTACTCACACAAAATATCATTGAACTAGCTAACTAGTACACTATAGCAATATTCACTATTCAACAAGAGCACTCCGGTTAAATACTCGACAGTTGAAACAATTCACAGTCATTCAGCTTGTAAATTTTAACGTACATCTCACATTCATCATTCTAAGACCTGGCGACTTTTGTCTTTTTCACACGCCTAGAATTTGTGATTCTCCCATCGTGAAGTGAGCCGAAAAATAATGAGCTTTGGTGTAAGGAACGAATAGTTCCTCGTGATACTGTGTCGAAAAGCAGAATATTGTGCTTCGCTTTTTCCCCCTTATGTCTATTTATCAGCTAGTTATTACTCTGTTCTCATTTATACCCATGACTCAAGGAGAGGAAAATGAAGGTCACTCTACTTCACGGAGCGATGGTTGCAGCACTCAGCGTCAGCTACCAAGCTCAAGCCTATAACTGCCAAAGCCTACCCGACTGGGACAGCACTGCGACTTATACATCGGGCACTTTAGTAAAAACGCAAGGAGCCGCTTACGAGGCAGCGTATTGGACGCAAGGCAATGACCCTGTTACCAATTCAGGGGCTTGGGAGGCATGGAAAGCGTTAGGGCAATGTGATGGTGGAAGCAACAACCTAGAGCCAACAGTGTCATTCTCCTCTCCAACAAACAACGCACAAATTCCCGAAGGCAGTGCGATCACCTTGCTAGCCAACGCAGCCGACGAAGATGGCCAAATCGCACAAGTTGAGTTTGTTGCAGGCAACCAAACGGTTGCTGTGGTAACTCAAGCACCATTCGAAGCATCTTGGACCGCTATTGAAGGTGTCTCGCAATTGACCGCAATTGCGACCGATAATGAGGGAGCCGTTACCACCACGACGATTTCTATCCAAGTTCAACCACAAGTCGAATTACCGCCACCAAGCATTTCATTGACAAGCCCAGTAGGCACAGAAGTGCTTAATGTAGGCGATAACCTAACCGTAGCCGCTCAAGCTGATGATATTGATGGTGTGGTCACACAAGTTGAGTTCTTCGTGAACAATCAATCCGTCGCGATTGATACCAGCGTACCTTACGAATATCAATGGACCGCGAGTGCTGGTACACATTCGTTTAAAGCACAAGCGACTGATGACACAAACCTCGCAACCATGAGCCAAGAAGTAACGCTTGTTGTTAGTAATTCAGAAACAGGGACGGGCGGATGTGCAGATGCAGCGCCTTACACGGCGGGCACGAGTTATCAAGTTGGCGACCTAGTTTCTCACCTCAACCAAAAATATCGTTGTGACGTTGCGGGTTGGTGTTCCTCGGATGCGACATGGGCTTACGAACCAGGTGAAGGGCTATACTGGCAAGATGCTTGGAGTGGCCTAGGTGCTTGTTCGACGCCACCGCAAGTTACCATTACGGCACCAACGGATGGACAAGTCGTGCTCGCTGGCAGCAATAACGAAATCACGGCTAACGCAAGCGATGCTGATGGCACAGTCACGCAAGTTGAGTTTTTTGCGAACAACACCAGCTTAGGGGTCACCACTCAAGCACCATATTCCGTTACTTGGAACGCCACACTTATTGGCGCTAACCAGCTTAAAGCCGTCGCAACCGATAATGATAACAACACGTCAGAGTCCTTGGTTGGTGTGGAAGTCAGCGATAAAGATTTGGTCGTCTCACTGACTTCACCAAGTAGCGGTCAAACCGTCGGCTTAGGCAAAAACCTCGCATTAAGTGCCAATGCAACGTCTTTAACCTCAGGCATTAAACACGTTGATTTCATGATCAACGGCTCTATTGTTGCAACCGATACCACGGCACCTTACACAGCCAGCTGGACACCAACTGCACTTGGTAACTTTACAGTTAGCGCCCAAGCTGTGGATTTGTCAGGAAGCAATACATTGTCTGACGCAGCAGCAATAACGGTGGTTGAGCAAGCAGAGAAACGTCATAAACTCATCGGTTACTGGCACAATTTTGTAAATGGGGCTGGCTGTCCAATTCGTCTAGCGGATATGGCTGATGCGTGGGATGTGATTGATATTGCCTTTGCCGAAAATGACCGCAACAGTGATGGTACCGTGCACTTTAATCTATATTCAGGCGATATTTACAGCGATTGTCCAGCGCTCGACCCAGCACAGTTCAAACAAGACATGGCAGCGCTTCAAGCTAAAGGTAAGAAGTTTGTTCTCTCTCTTGGCGGCGCAGAAGGCACGATTACGTTGAATACCGATCAAGACGAAGCCAACTTTGTCTCTAGCCTAACAGGTCTTATCGCTGAGTGGGGCTTTGATGGTCTTGATGTGGATTTAGAGAGTGGATCTAACTTGGTTCATGGCTCGCAAATTCAAGCTCGCCTTGGTCGTGCTTTGCTTCAAATAGAGCAAAACATGGGTGGCGATATGTACCTAACCATGGCACCTGAGCATCCTTATGTTCAAGGCGGCTATGTGGCTTACAGCGGTATTTGGGGAGCTTACATTCCTGTGATTAATGAGACACGCAGCACGCTCGACCTGCTTCACGTCCAGCTATATAACAACGGTGGTTTGCCAAACCCATATCTGCCAGGCAGTGCACCAGAAGGCTCTGTGGATATGATGGTAGCGCAATCTAAAATGCTTATCGAAGGCTTTGAATTGGCCGACGGCACTCAGTTTGCACCACTACGTGATGATCAAGTCGCAATCGGCTTACCTTCAGGTCCTAGCTCAGCAAATTCAGGGCAGGCTCCAACACAGAATATTATCAGAGCACTAGATTGTTTAACCAAAGGCACTTCATGCGGCACCGTTAAGCCAGCGTTCAATTACCCGAATTATGCAGGGGTAATGACGTGGTCTATCAACTGGGATCAGTATGATGGTTTTAATTTCTCAAAACCTGTCGGCGATAAGCTCACCGAGATGAACGCGCAATAAACTATCAAAGAACAAGCGGGTAAAACGGAAATATCGTCTTGCTTTCATTACTTGTTCAAGTAAGTAAAAACGAAAAGAGAGCACAATTGTGCTCTCTTTCTTTATACCATTGAGTTCTACTTTTTGAAGGGTAATTAAATCGTAAATACTCGGTAATCTTTTAGCTCAGGGATTTTCTTCAACAAATCGTCTTCTTGCCCTGCCATGTCATCCAACGAGTCACACAAGTCTTCTGCTTGTTGCTCTACCTCTTTCGAATGCTCAGCTAAACGCTCTTCTACTTTCGCGCTGAGTTCAGCCATACTCTCTGATAATGCAGTGAGGTTTATCCCTCCCTCTTCCTTCATTTTTCTCGATAAAGCATCCAACGAACTGGCTAAAAACTCTTTATTGAAGATCTCTTGTGCTTTTGCAAAGTCTTCAGTCCACCCTTGTGTCATAGACTCAAAACTCTCCGCCGGCAGGATGAAATCACCATCTTTGTAGTAACGTGATTCAACATCAGCGAAAAAGTCCTTTACTGCGACTTTTACATTATCAAACGCATCAGGTGCATCGAGGCTTTCCGCAACATCATCAATAATATCATTCGCAAGCGCTAAACCATCACTCGCCAATTGCTTTGCTTGTGGAATATACGCGTTCATTTTTTCGCGATAGTCTTCAATTGCCGCTTTTTGGTCGGCATTGAGTTCAATTAGCTCACCTTTGATGAAAAGGTTGTTATCTTCATCCACAACCGCTTTGTCACCTGTCGTTTGGCGAATTTCCAAGCTTTGCCCATCCATACGGACTTCATTATTGATGTCCACACGACACTGCGCTGCATAACCAGTAGCACTGACCATCAGCAATGAGAGTGTAAAAAGCTTTTTCATGTCATTCTCTTTTATTTAACATTACTCGTGTTAAACATAACACTGAGTGATACATGAGATGTCAGCAAACCGTCACGACTTCGTAACAAGTTGTTTTTTCTCCTATTTTCACATCAATCTCATCGCCTTCTTCTTTCCCGAATAACGCTCGACCAAGAGGAGATTTTGCTGTTAAGACAAAGACTTCCTGAGCCTGATGTTTAACAGTCAGACCACCAGAACAAGGGCCTACAAAGAAGTGTTTTGCAAGCAAATTCTCATCTGCGAGAATGACGTAAGCACCTACACCAACAGGTGCGCCTTTAAAGTCGCGAGTCACTAGAGCGCGATATTGACGCAGCTCGTCTTCACTCTCTTGGATTCGCATGGCTTGTCCATGAGCAAGATACGCGGCTTCAAGTGCTAACGTATCGTACTTATGCTCGGGAACAGTTTCTTCATCTGTCGCGGCATCAATGGCTCGCTGAGCAGATGCATGGGCCACTTGAAGTTTTTCTTCCAGATGTTGGATGATAATTTGGACTAAGTCAGCTTTGTTCATACTTTTAGGACGCGCGTTTGGCACTCAGGGTGTGTTAATGTACCTAAGTTTACCATCAAAGAAAGGTTTCCCTATTATGCAAAGCGACTCGCTGCATCAAACACTTCAATCCGTATTTGGTTTTGACTCATTACGCCAAGGTCAACAACCTGTTATTGAAGCTGTTATGAATGGTTACTCTGCTGCGGCCATCTTTCCTACAGGTTCGGGTAAGTCTCTCTGTTACCAATTGCCAGCAACCGTATTGCCCAATCTTACGTTGGTGATCTCGCCGTTGTTGGCGCTAATGAAAGATCAGCTGAACTTTTTGCAAAGTAAAGGGATCCCGGCCGCTTCTATCGATAGCAGTCAAAGCAGAGAAGAGTCACAACGCGTCATTGCAGGGGTAAAAAATGGACAGATCAAAATATTGATGATTTCTGTTGAGCGCCTAAAGAACGAGCGTTTTCGTGAGTTCATTCGCCAAGTACCGCTCTCTTTGATGGTGGTTGATGAAGCGCACTGTATTTCAGAATGGGGACATAACTTTCGCCCTGATTATCTCAAGCTACCGCAATATCAACGTGAACTGAACATTCCACAATCTTTGCTTCTCACTGCAACAGCAACGCCCGCAGTTATTGAAGACATGAAACAAAAGTTCGATATTGCCAGTGAACATATTACCGTTACAGGCTTCTACCGCCCCAATCTGGATATCTCGGTGATCCCGTGCAAGGAAGCAACGAAACAAGAAAAGCTAAGTGAAATCATCGCCTCTTCTCCTAAGCTTCCAACTATCGTATACGTGACACAACAGCAGACAGCAGAGCAAGTAGCAAAATCACTAATCCATATTGGCATTAATGCTCACGCGTACCATGCAGGTATGAAAAGCGACATCCGTGAACAAATCCAACAGCAGTTCATGGATAGCCAAATTGACTGTATTGTTGCCACGATTGCATTTGGTATGGGGGTCGATAAATCTGATATCCGCCGCGTCATTCACTTCAACTTACCCAAATCGATCGAGAACTACGCACAAGAGATTGGACGTGCAGGCAGGGACGGGCAACGTTCTGAGTGCATTCTGCTGGGCAATACGTCCGGCTTAACGGTGTTGGAAAACTTTGTCTATGGTGACACACCTGAACTAACCTCGATTAACTATGTAGTCGAGCAAGCGAAAGAACATGCTCCACAATGGGAGGTAGTGCCACTGCGTTTATCGCGTGAAAGTAATATCCGCCAATTGCCACTCAAAACCTTGTTGGTTTATTTGGAGCTACATAAACTCATTGAAGCAAAATACAGTTACTTTGCGGAATATCGCTTTAAGTTTTTGCACGATCAGCAATTTATTGTGAATCAATTTCAAGGCGAGCGACGTCAATTCGTGGAGGCTATTTTCTCCTGCTCGCAAAAAGCCAAAGTGTGGTGCCAAGTTGACCTAGAAGCGTTATGGATGAACTATCAATCGGAACGCAGCCGAGTTGTCGCAGCCCTCGACTATTTTCACCAGAATGGTTGGATAGAGCTAGAGAGCAAACAACTGACCGACGTGTACTCTGTTTTGCCAACCACACAAAGTTCTGATGTTTTAATCCAACAACTGTATGAACTGTTCCAATCCAAAGAAAGCAAAGATATCGAAAGAATTCACACCATGCTGCGCTTGTTCCAGTCAGAGCACTGTTTGAGCTCACAATTGGCGAACTACTTTGCTGACCACAATGCACCAGAGCAATGTGGTCACTGCTCCGTGTGTCGTCGTCAAGTCGCCTCGTTCCCAACACCACAAGGTGAGGATATTGAGCCACCTCAAGTAGCTATGTGGGTGCAGGAATTTATTCAGCTCTCCCCTTCAGCTATCAGCAATGATGCTGTCGCCCGCTTCTTGTGTGGAATTAGTACCCCTTTAATTAGCCAGCTAAAAGCTTCAAAACTGGCGGGTTATGGTGCGATGGCCAACACAAGCTTTGAACAAGTATTAGCTCAGGTAGAAGCAGTAAGAGCCTAGAAAAAGCTCAATTGGCGCGCTTGGTTCTCGGGCTTGAGCATCACGTTCAAGCCTAAAAGGCGTATTTCCCGTCCGTTTTGGCGCTTAAGAATATCTCTTAGCAAGATCTTGAAGTCCTCAAGCTCTAATTGCGGATGGATATGCTCAATTGTTGTCAGTTGAAAGTCGGCAAATTTAACTTTAATACCTTGTTTAATAATCGATTTATCTGGGCTTGCACGCTCTAAGCGTTTCTCGAGTTCAGGATAAAGTTTATCCTCGATCACTTGCCAACATTCATCGTAGCTCGAGATATTCTGGCTGAATGTCCGTTCCACACCGACGGATTTTCTCTCGCGCTCAACGACGACTTCTCGATTATCAATTCCATGGCTACGCTGCCATAAAGAGGCCCCCTGACGACCAAACTGTCTCAGCAATTCACGATAGTCGCTGTTTTTAATATCCTCACATCGATAAAAGCCCGCTTGATGTAGCTTCTCAAGACTCACCTTCCCAACACCAGGAATTTTTTCCAGCGGAAGTGTATCGATAACTTCCTGGACCTTATCTGGCGGGATAACAAACTGACCGTTGGGTTTATTCATATCAGAGGCGACTTTGGCAAGGAACTTAATCGGTGCAATGCCCGCCGATGCCGTCAGCCCAAGCTCATTCCATATGTCGCGTCGAATAGACTCCGCGATCAACGTTGCGGAGCCACGACAAGCTGTCGAGTCCGTAACATCGAGGTATGCTTCATCTAATGATAGAGGTTCAATGATAGGCGTATAACGCTCAAAAATAGCACGAATCTGCTGAGAGACTTGTTTGTACACGTGCATTCGACCGGGAACGACTAGTAAATGGGGGCAGAGTTGCAATGCTCGCGCCGTTGACATTGCACTACGAACGCCATATTTGCGCGCCTCATAATTACAGGTGCTAATCACGCCACGCTGTTTTTCATGACCGCCAACGGCGAGTGCAATGCCACGGTAACTAGGATTATCTCTCATCTCAACGGCAGCATAAAAACAATCCATATCGACGTGAATGATTTTTCTAATTCGGTCTGACATAGCCATCAAATACTGTTCAAAAAAACAGTATAAATTAAATCTGCCTTGATAGAAATGAGAGTTTGTAAACGTGCTTTAATCTCGTAACATCACATCAAGCTGATCGACCAACTCTGCCCAGTCTGCGTCTTCTTCAATGGCTTGTTTGAGAAATGTGGCCTGCGAACTTGTCCAAAAGCTGGCTTCATGCAAAGGGGCTGAAGCTCTTTTGTGTCGATGTTCGTTAATAAAGTCCTTTATCTCTTGAGGAGAGCTGCCGAGGCCTAATTGTTGAAACAATTCAGCCATACCGTGTTGATGCATTTCCATATTTCCTCCTAAGTTAACGCGCTTTAGTTTGAGTATATAACCAAATAACAGTTAAGTACGGTGATTAAAGGGAAATGACGTGGCTGTGAAGTCTGCACCGACTTAAGCCTCCGGCCATCCTAGATTAAACGTAGCAAGCAAAGTATAAACTCTCAGAGAAGTAGAGCGAGAAATATAAAAAAACCCAGCTAAAGCTGGGTTATTTTGTATTACTCTTTGGATGACCGATACTTAAGCAATTCGATCTTTTTCCCATGCAGCCAATTTCTCAGCTCGCGCCGCTTCACGTGCTTCACGTTTCTTACGCGCGTCACATGGTTCTGGACAGTTACATACCTTCTCAATACCTACTGCACCAAGACCGCCACAGCTACCCTTCACTACTTTCTTCTGGAAGATGTAGCCAACAGCCATCGCTGCGATTACCGCAACAAAAACTGCAAACGTAATTAGAAATGTACTCATAAGAACATGCTCACTTCTGTTGTTATTTCTTCATGAACGGCTTGTATGCTTCCGAAGCCAGCTCTTTAAAACCATTTTCCGTCTTCACAATCATGAAAACAGGAATATTATTTTCGTTCGCAATTGCCATGCCTTTGTCTTCACCTAGCACCATAAGACCAGTTGCAAGACCATCAGCAGTCATCGACGATTTATCTAATACCGTTACAGACACCACTTTATGATGAATAGGTTTGCCTGTTCTTGGATTAATAATATGAGAGTATCTCACACCATTACTCTCAAAGTAATTACGATAGTCACCACTTGTTGCAATTGCCATGTCCCCTGGCTCAATAATTTCTTGAATTGAACGCTCATCAATAGTCGGCTTTTCAATCGCAATGCGCCACGGCACGCCTTCACGATTCACGCCTTTGAGGCGCATTTCGCCGCCCACTTCTACCATGAAGTTATGAACCCCTTCAGATTGAAGGTAGTCAGCAACCACGTCAACCCCCCAACCTTTAGCAATAGTTGATAAATCGACATACAAGTTAGGAATGTCTTTGGACAATTTATTGCCATCAACAGATAGATGATGAATGCCAGTATTAGCTTTGCGTGCCGCTAGCTCTTCATCTGTAGGAACGACATCAGGGCGAGCTTCTGGGCCAAAGCCCCACAGGTTAACTAAAGGACCGACTGTCACATCCAACGCACCTAAAGTAAGACCGTTGAGACGAATCGCTTCTTTCACTACGGTTGCTGTTTGTGTCGATACAGTAAATGGCTCACTCGTTTGATGCTGGTTAAAACGACTTAACTCTGAATCATCACGGTAGGTCGACATTTGGTCATTAACCTCTTCCAATAAGCGATCAATTTCCGTCTGCATCGCTTTTGGCGTTGGAATACCATCTTGCTCGATATATTTGATGTTATAAGAAGTCCCCATGGTAGGGCCACTTAGATGAATTTGATCTGCTGGCTGCTCACAGCCAGCCAAAATCAATAGAGAAGCGAATGCAACAAGCCACGTTTTCACTTGTTAACTCCCAATGTTGTTGAATTGATATGGGGAATGGGACCGATTACTTAAATCCAATTACCTATATCAACTGTTGAATATTATTTTTACTTCTACAAAAAATAATGGCTAGCTCTTAGAGAGCTAGCCATAGATTCAATCACTTGGAGGGATTAACCACCGAAGTCATCTAGTAGGATGTTTTCATCCTCTACACCTAGATCTTTTAGCATGCCGATAACAGCCGCGTTCATCATAGGTGGACCACACATGTAGTATTCACAGTCTTCTGGCGCTTCGTGATCACGTAGGTAGTTCTCGTAAAGAACGTTGTGAATAAAGCCAGTGTAACCATCCCAGTTATCTTCTGGAAGTGGATCAGACAGTGCACAGTGCCATACGAAGTTGTCATTCTCAGCTTGTAGCATATCGAAGTCTTCTACGTAGAACATTTCACGCTTAGAACGTGCGCCGTACCAGAAAGACATCTTACGCTTAGAGTGCAGACGCTTAAGTTGGTCGAAGATGTGTGAGCGCATCGGAGCCATACCAGCACCACCACCAACGAATACCATTTCTGCATCTGTATCTTTCGCAAAGAACTCACCAAATGGACCAGAAATAGTACACTTGTCGCCTTCTTTTAGAGACCAGATGTACGAAGACATGATGCCTGGTGGTACGTCTGGGTTGTTCGGCGGCGGAGTTGCGATACGAACGTTAAGCATGATGATACCGTGCTCTTCTGGGTAGTTAGCCATTGAGTATGCACGGATTGTCTCTTCGTTAACTTTAGACTCGTAACGGAAAAGGTTGAACTTCTCCCAGTCTTCACGGTATTCCTCAGGAATATCGTAGTCTGCGTATTTCACGTGGTGAGCAGGTGCTTCAATCTGGATGTAACCACCAGCACGGAAAGGTACTGATTCGCCATCTGGAATTTGTAGCTTAAGCTCTTTGATGAATGTCGCTTTGTTATCGTTAGAGATAACGGTACATTCCCACTTCTTAACGCCGAAGATTTCTTCAGGAAGCTCGATGTCCATGTCAGTTTTCATAGCAACCTGACACGCTAGACGCTCACCTTCACGCGCTTCACCTTTAGTAATATGGTCAAGCTCGGTTGGTAGGATGTCGCCACCACCTGATTTAACTTTTACGCGACACTGACCACATGAGCCACCGCCACCACAAGCAGAAGATACGAATACGCCAGCACCGGCTAGAGCACTCAGTAGCTTACCACCTGGTTGTGTAACGATCGCCAGAGAAGGGTCATCGTTCACAGAAATTGTAATGTCACCTGTTGGTACAAGCTTAGACTTAGCGAAAAGAATCACTAGTACTAGTGCAAGTACGATCAGAGTAAACATCACTACACCAAGAATAATGTCCATTGACTATTCCTTAATTGTTGCGGTTTACCCGACTTACAGTTGAACACCAGAGAAAGACATAAAGCCTAACGCCATAAGACCTACAGTGATAAATGTGATACCAAGACCACGTAGACCTGGAGGTACGTCAGAGTACTTCATCTTCTCACGGATACCTGCAAGAGCAACGATTGCCAGCATCCAGCCCACACCAGAGCCGAAACCGTAAACGATAGATTCAGCAAAGTTGTAGTCACGTTGTACCATGAAAGATACACCACCGAAGATTGCACAGTTTACTGTGATCAGCGGTAGGAAGATGCCTAGCGCGTTGTACAAAGGTGGGAAGAAACGGTCTAGAACCATCTCTAGAATCTGTACAAGTGCTGCAATTACACCGATAAAGGTGATGAAGTTTAGGAAGCTAAGGTCCACGCCCTCAACTAACGCGTTCTCTCTCAGAACTAGGTTGTATACTAGGTTGTTCACAGGAACAGCGATAGTCAGTACTACCACAACTGCAACACCTAGGCCGAAAGAGGTCTTAACCTTCTTAGATACGGCAAGGAAAGTACACATACCTAGGAAGAAAGACAGAGCCATGTTTTCGATGAAAATCGATTTAACTAACAGACTAATGTAATGTTCCATGACGTCCTTACTCCTTCGCTTCTACTTGTTCTGGTTTCAGAATACGGATTACCCAGATAAGGAAGCCGATTAGGAAGAATGCTGATGGTGCTAGTAGCATTAGGCCGTTAGGCTGGTACCAACCACCGTTGCTCACTAGAGGTAGAACTTCTAGGCCAAATAGCTTGCCTGAGCCAAATAGCTCACGGAAGAAACCTACAGTGATAAGAACGAAACCGTAACCTAGACCGTTACCAATACCGTCAATAAGAGATGGTACTGGCGCAGACTTCATTGCGAATGCTTCAGCACGACCCATTACGATACAGTTAGTGATAATCAGACCAACGAATACAGATAGCTGTTTAGAGATATCGTATAGGTAAGCTTTTAGCACCTGGTCTACCACGATTACTAGCGATGCGATAATTGCCATCTGAACGATGATACGCACACTGTTAGGAATGTGGTTACGGATCAATGAAACAGAGAAGTTAGACAGCGCAGTTACAAATGTTACCGCTAGCGTCATTACAAAAGCTGTTTCTAGTTTAGTTGTTACTGCAAGAGCAGAACATACACCAAGAACTTGTAGCGCGATTGGGTTGTTATCCAATACTGGCGCTAAAATGCTCTTTTTAACGTTTTGTGCACTAGACATTAGTTAAGTTCTCCGTCACGAACTTTTGCTAGGAAAGGACCAAAGCCCTTGTCACCTAACCAGAAGTCAAATGTGTGTTGAACACCATTACTAGTGAGCGTTGCTCCTGATAGGCCATCAACACCGTGCTCAGAACCTTGCGGTGCGCCGCCTTTCACGACCTTAATCGCTGGCTGATGATCTTCATTGTACAATTTCTTGCCAATGAATTGATCGCGCCATGAAGGGTTCTCTACTTCACCACCAAGTCCAGGAGTTTCACCTTGCTCGTAGTAAGTAATAGCAGACACAGTGTTACCATCAGTTTCAACGGCTACAAAGGCATACATCATCGACCATAGTCCTTTACCGTGCATAGGCAAGATAACTTTTTGGACTTCATCTTGGTCTTTTACTAAGTACACCACTGCTGTATTCGCACGACGACGGATATCAGCGACGTCTTCTTCTGGTGTCAATGCGATTGAACGTTCTGCATCTTTTGATGCTTCACGCTGATCGTACGTAGATGCATTACCCTCAGTAAAGTTACCTGTTTCAAGGTCTACCAGACGAGGTTCGATGTACTCAGCAAATAGCTCTGGTACTTTCTTACCGTTCGCGTCAATGCCTGCAACTTCAACGATCTTTGATTGCTTATCTAGGACAGCGTTAGCTTTTTGCTTATCACGCAGACCTACTGCTGCTGTTGATACGATGATTGAACAAACAAGGCTCAACCCGATAACAACACCCAGCGTCTTTTTAATGCTGTCGTTATTACTTGCCATAGCGTGCTAGTCTCCGCTTGATGTTCTTCTCAATCACTACATGGTCGAACAGAGGTGCGAATAGGTTCGCAAATAGAATCGCCAGCATCATACCTTCTGGGTACGCCGGGTTAACTACGCGGATCATCACACACATTGCACCAATCAGGATGCCGTACCACCATTTACCTTTGTTAGTAAATGACGCTGATACTGGGTCCGTTGCCATGAAGAACATACCGAATGCAAAACCACCTAGAACTAGGTGCCAGTGCCATGGCATGTTGAACATTGGGTTAGTGTCAGAACCGATCACGTTAAACAGAGTCGATACTGCAATCATACCGATCATTACGCCCGCAATAATGCGCCATGAAGCGATTCGCATGTAAACGATCATCGCTGCACCGATCATTAGAGCTAGAGTCGATACTTCACCAATAGAGCCAGGGATGTTACCGATGAAAGCGTCCATCCAAGTGATAGGAGAACCAGTTACTGTGTTAACTAGAGCACCGTTACCACCTTGAGCCCATTGGCTAAGAGCAGTTGCACCAGAGAAGCCGTCAGCTGCAGTCCATACTACGTCACCCGAGATTTGCGCTGGGTAAGCGAAGAATAGGAATGCACGACCTGCAAGTGCAGGGTTAAGGAAGTTACGACCTGTACCACCGAAGATCTCCTTCGCAACAACAACACCAAATGTGATACCCAGTGCCGCTTGCCATAGAGGTAGCGTTGGTGGAACGATAAGTGCGAACAAGATAGAAGTAACAAAGAAGCCTTCGTTTACTTCGTGCTTACGCACCATACAGAAAAGCACTTCCCAGAAACCACCAACAAGGAATACTGTTGCGTAGATAGGTAGGAAGTAGGTCGCACCTAGTAGCATCTTACTGCCAACCCCTGCATCAGCGGCAATCGTTCCGCCCAGCATTTCAGTTAGCCAGTAGTGCCAGTTACCAGAGATAACTGTCGCTAGTTGATCACCAGCGTACATGTGGTTAAGCGCTGCAATAGCTTGGCCACCTGCGTTGTACATACCCCAGAACATTGCTGGGAATACCGCAAACCAAACCATGATCATGATACGTTTTAGGTCAACGCTATCACGAACGTGCGAGCTTTTATTTGTTACGATACCTGGAGTGTAAAAAACTGTTGCTACAGCTTCGTACAGGGCAAACCATTTTTCGTGTTTACCACCAGGCTCAAAATGATGCTCGATGTCTTCAAGAAACTTTTTAAGAGCCATGAAAATTACCCTTCCTTCTCGATAGTATCTAGGCATTCACGAAGTAACGTACCGTACTCGTACTTACCTGGACATACAAAGGTACACAATGCTAGATCTTCTTCATCCAGTTCAAGCGCACCCAGTGCTTGAGCACTGTCTGTATCACCTGCACATAGATCACGAAGCAGCAGAGTAGGCTCCATATCTAGAGGCATTACGCGTTCGTAGTTGCCAATTGGAACCATTGAACGATCACTACCATTGGTCGTCGTTGTCATATTGAACAACTGACCTTTGAATACGTGACCAAGGAAAGAGCGAGTTACCGAGAACTTATTCTTACCAGGCATTGCCCAGCCAAATAGTTCTTTCTCACGGCCTTCACGTAATACAGAAACCTGTTGATGGTAACGGCCAAGATATGCGTGTGGACCAGTTGCATGTGTACCTGTCAGTACAGAACCAGAAATCACACGAACTTCGCCAGGCATCAGCTCATTATCTGTTAGGTCATCCAAGCTTGCACCGATTACGGTACGAACTAGACGAGGGTTATTCACAACTGGACCAGCTAGAGACACAACACGATCTGTGTATAGCTCACCAGTTAGGAACAGCTTACCGAACGCGATAACGTCTTGGTAGTTGATGCTCCATGCCACATTTTCTGCATTCACTGGGTATAGGAAATGCATGTGGGTGCCAGCAAGACCTGCTGGGTGAGGGCCATCGAAGACGTGTTCTTCTACGTTAGACTGTGAAGAGCGTGGCAAACTAGTGCCAGATTTACATACGTAAACCTTGCCTTCTGTCAGGGCTGAAAGAATGTCTAGACCAGCAATGAATGCTTCTTGTTGCTCATTAATGATCAACTCAGGCTTAGCTGCTAGTGGATTAGTATCCATTGCAGTTACGAAAATAGCCTTAGTAGAAGACTCGATTGCAGGAACCTTGCTAAACGGACGAGTACGTAAAGCGGTCCATAGGCCAGAGTCAACCAACTGAGTCTTGATCACTTCACGATCTAGACCTGAAAGTTGAGCGGCTTCGAACTTATCAAATGTCACCTGCTCTTCACCTGCCACTTCAATCACTACAGATTGAAGGACACGTTTAGCGCCACGGTTAACTTCGATCACTTTACCGGCTGCTGGTGCAGTAAATTTCACGCCAGGGTTCTTTTTATCTTCAAAAAGAACTTGCGCTTTTTTCACTTCATCACCAACGCGGACATGCATGGTAGGACGCATGCCAACGTACTCTTCGCCAAGCAAGGCGACTTTTTTGATGGTCTTACCATCATTAATCACCTGGGATGGAGTTCCTGCGATAGGAAGATCCAAGCCCTTCTTTATTGTAATCATACGCACTTGCACTACTTTTATCGGGAAAAAGATTCTTTTGATTGCGTAACTTTTAGACACGACATCAGTGTCCGGTTTTGATGTTGTTTTAAACATCAAAATCGCAACATCCTATTAAAAATCTCGTCACAAGGAATACGCGAGATTTATCAGGTGCCGTAGTCTAGCATTTTTTAGGAACTTGATGCCATGACCAATCATTAGAATAGAGGGGTTATTTCGGTAGAATCAGGTCTAAAAGGTCAAAGAATAGTCATAACTTTGACCGATCGCACAAATGCCATATTCCATACATATCTTATGGAAAAATCATATTCATCGCCTGAAATATCCTGCAATTTCCATTCATTTGTTGAAACACTGTTAACACATTTTTTAACCAGAATTTGTGCCACATCAATGCCCCTAAAGAATGTAAAACGAAAAAAGATGGCCTTGGCCACCTTTTCTCTGCACCTTTATATTTTGCGTCTTTAGTGACCGCCACCCATACACATAGGGCTATCAGGAGCGCCATCTTGTTCACGCTTCCACTCTTCATCAGTGTATGTATGAATAGCTAGTGCATGAATGTGGTTATCTAGCTCATCTGCCAAAATTTGATGAACTTGGCGATGGCGTCCAATCAAACGCTGTCCCGCGAACGAATCACTCACAACAATCACTTTGAAGTGACTCTCCGAGCCTGGTGGCACATTATGCATGTAGCTCTCATTAATCACTTTGAGATAGCTTGGTTGCAGCTCACTGTGTAGTTTCTTCTCTATGATTTCTTGGATCATATTCGTTCCTCATTGATGCGAATTCCATAAGTATATACCTAAGTAAAGCAGACGTGTATCACTCAAACATCACTCTCATTATTGATGCATTTTACGTTCAACTGATTTCAAAGCGCTTGACGCTATGAACATGCCTAGAGAGCGACCACCACTGAACACGTAAAATTTGACAGCTTTTTGTATCTCGACACGTCATCATTTGCGACAATAACACTTAATTTCTAAATCAACTTACATTTAGCTATGAAAACCGAACTGAATATTCACGAGCGAAGCTTAACACTTCATCGTTTCCCAAAACGCAGCAATGAAACTCTACAAGCGTGGGATGCCGGTGATGAGTATCTTATTAATCATGTTGAAGAACTTGCTTTGCCAGACAATCAAAACATCCTCGTGATTAATGACAGCTTTGGTGCCCTCTCCTGCTGGTTTTCAGAAAAGCACCATGTAACGCTAATGAGTGATTCATTCATTTCTCATAAGGGTGTGCAGCAGAACCTTGAGCAAAACCAGTGCAATAAGGTAGCGTTTGCAACCACGATGGATCCCGTACCTTCCAATACTGATCTCGTATTGCTGCAACTGCCAAAAAGTAACCGTCACCTCGTTTGGATACTCAGTCAGTTAAGAAAAGCACTGCCTGCATCCTGCCCCATCATGGCAGTTAATAAAGCGAAAGACATTCATACTTCAACGCTAAAACTGTTTGAAAAATATTTGGGTGAGACAAAAACCTCTCTGGCCTGGAAAAAGCACCGATTGGTATTTGCTCAAGCAACGGTTGATCCAACAATTGAAGTAAGCCCTTTCACGACTTGGCGCGTTGATGGCGAAGATATCGAACTCAAGAACATGCCAAATGTCTATTCAGGAGAAAGCTTAGATTTAGGTGCGCGTTTTATGCTGCAGCACCTACCTCAAGATCCATTGGTAGATAATGTTATCGATCTCGGTTGCGGTAATGGTGTTCTGTCTGTGAAGTTTGGTCAGCTGAATCCGAATGCTCGATTAACATGTGTTGATGAAAGCTTTATGGCGCTTGAGTCCGCGAAGCAGAACCTGCTAGATAACCTTGGTGAAAATAGAGACATACAGTGTGTTGCAAACAATTGTTTGGACGGTTTTAAACACAACAGCTGCTCTATGATTATGTGTAACCCACCCTTTCACCAACAGCAGGCCATCACCGATCATATTGCTTGGCAAATGTTCTGTGATGCAAAGCAAGTATTAAGTGAAGGTGGTAAGTTACTGGTGATTGGAAATCGTCATCTTGGTTACGACGCAAAACTAAAACGGCTGTTTGGCGATAAGAATGTGAAACTTATCGCTTCCAACAATAAGTTTGTGATTTTACAGGCCACAAAAAAT
>NZ_WXWT01000022.1:0-22792 GCF_009904725.1 Vibrio sp. V43_P6S15P86 | reverse complement strand
CCTGCTACGATTGTGACACAACCTTCGGCCTGCAGCTTGATTACTTTTACAAGGCATTTCGAGCATCCGCACAGATAGTCAAGCGTCCGCAAGATCATTGGAGCTCGCCCCAATTAGAGTGGGCATATTTAGCTTATACCTATAAAAATGTAGAGATACGTGGGGGACGATTGAGGCTGCCGCTATTTTTGATGTCTGAGTATAATTATGTCGGTCACGCTTTTACCCAAGCTCGACCACCAAATGAAGTGTATGACAGCATATTAGGCATCACTGCTTACAATGGTTTATCCATTCGCTGGAATCACGATCTCAATGAGCAAATCATGCTTACTGCAATGCCGTTTATAGGGTTTAAAGACAGCAGTGATGTCACCCTCAACGAAGAGACTGAACTGAAGATCGAATCAGACAACACAGCCGGAATAAACTTAACACTCAGCGGAAATGCCTACCGTTTGAACTTTTCTTATCTACATGGCGATTATGACCAAACTACGGTTCTCTCTAATACCAAGCAATCCACACCTGAAGGGGGAGCCATGTTAATTGACCGTTTGGTTCTAAAAGAAAAAGGCAATACGATTGACCAGTTTTCTCTAGGAGTAAGGTATGAGCTCGATAACGTTGTGATAATGGCGGAAGGACAAACCAGCAACATTTCCTCCTCTTGGTACGCAACAACGAGTTACAACGTGAATAAATTGACCCCCTACATAGTTTACGGCCAGCAGTTTAATAGCAGTGATACAAAGAATGGGGACAGCTATCTGTTTGGGGTGAGATACGACCTAGATTATAACGTGTCACTGAATGCTGAATGGCAAAAGTTTAACGCCCACAATAACGATACTGGCGCGTTTTCATCGATACCAGAAGATAACAGCGCCAATCTTTACACCCTGATGTTAAATTTCGTTTTTTAACTTTTCTATACTGACACCGTATAAACCATGGGCATTTACCTTTGTTATCGTTGATACATGTTGTGCGTGATTTGACGCTCTTTGTAATAGAATTCTTTGTCATGTTCGCCTATCTCTCGCAATACACGACACGGGTTCCCTACCGCAACAACATTACTTGGTATATCTTTCGTTACCACGCTACCAGCACCAATTACGCTGTTTTCTCCAATCTTGACGCCAGGCAATACCACTGAGTTAGCGCCGATCCATACATTATCACCAATATGAATAGGGATATTGAATTGCGCAACTTCTCTTCTGAGCTCCGGTTCAATCGGGTGTCCTGCCGTTGCTAGTGTCACATTGGGTCCAATCATGACGCTATTGCCAATGTAGATATACGTATCATCGACTAGGGTTAAGTTAAAGTTTGCATACACGTTATCACCAACGTATGTATGCCTCCCCCAATTCGCTCGAAGCGGCGGCTCAAAATAGCAGTTGTCACCAACAGCGCCGAGCAAACGTCGTAATATTTCTGTACGCTTTTCAGATTCAGAAGGCCGAGTTTGATTGTAATCGTAAAGAACTTCTAAACACTTTGTTTGCTGCTCGACTAACGCTTCATCATTACAAAAATATATTTTCTGACTATGAAGCATTGATTCACTATCCATAATATCCTCCGTTCTATCTCAGTAGCTTCAGGCTGCTGGAACACCTCGCAATACGAGTTCCTGTCAAGATTGGCTAACAGAATGCATGATGTCGTTTTTTGCAATAAGTTTAATGACATGCTTGCGAGGCCTAACGCAAAATACCGAATAACTTGAAAGAAATATGTGAATCAGACGAGTAAATAACACAAAGCTCGATGCAGAGTTAGCTTTGTTTGTCTCGTTTCATTTTCAAGCGCTTTTCTTTACGTCGTAACGCTCGGAAAAACTTCGACTCCTCGTGATACCAGCCGATAACACTAACCGGGAAGCCCACTAGCATCATGATAAAAAGATCCGCGGGCAGTTGCTCCAAAATATCACTCAAGGAGTGCAGCTCACCAAAAATGAATAAACCAATGACTTTACCAAGCAATAGTGCGCAACAAATCATAAAAAAAGACTTCATGATGTAATGCCATTTGCCTTTTTTACGCTCTTCTCGCCAATAGGCATATTTATGTTGTCGGTCGTACATTCATCCCCCCAAGTGACAATGTCACTAGCCACAAACATTCAGGCAAAGTAACGGCTTTAGCTGCACTCTAATGATAGTGTGAATCAGAAGCGAATGCTTGTCATGGCAATGAGAAAGCGGCACATCATGCTGCGCATTTTACGACCTTATGGACGCTAGCATGATCGTGCAATACAGGGAGATATCAGCTTGTTAATTACGGAGTGAGTTAATGTTTTCGGAACACCCAAATTGGACCAATAAGAAGAAACTGCAAATCTTCGAAAAAAGACGGTTTCTTCCCTTCTATTTTGTGACCAATGAACTGCAAGATCCACAGTACACCGAATAGGAGCATCGAAATATGCAGTACGGGCAGCGCCAATACCTCCAAAGACCATATCAGGCCGATGCACGCTAATGTATACCCTAACATCATCATAAAGACGCTGAGAGACAAACGAAAATAGAAAACCCATACGGGTATGACAGCAATCCAGACCCAGTTAAACTCGAAACCCAAGATGGAGATTTGAGGAATTGACCAAATTAGACCGACCACAGATAGGTAAATACCCGGAACTGCGATTGTGTGAATCTTTTGGTTGATAGGGTTTTGATGGCTCTCCCCATATTCTTTTAGCCATTCAGATAATGCTCGCATATCATTCCTACTTTTCCGCCTACTTATTCTTATATAGCTTGAGGATGGAAAAGGTGCGAATTTTTCTGTAATAGCTATTACTGACCAAGCAATGCTCGTTGCACTTTTGGTAGTTTGGCAACGACGAGAGTATAAGAGCGTTCACATAAATCCTGAATCAATCCATCTTCCACATCACCATTAAAATAAACCGTTATCCAGTGACGCTTATTTAGGTGATAACCAGGAGTGATGTCCGTAAACTGCGATGTTAAGACTTCTCCATCTTCTGGTTTTACTTTTACGCTGACATACTCCCGACCGTTTCTCTCTGCAATAATCGCAAACATTTTACCTTTGATTTTGTATACAAGCGCTTCTGGCCCAAATGGGAAATCACTCTCTGCACACATAAAGGTACTTAAATAACCTTCTAACTCTTTGCTTCTCATTCCGTCCCACCCTTCCTGTATCTTTTACTCAAACAAAGGCAATAGTAGCCTTAACGCCTGGTTAACCTGCGCTTTCTCACTACCTTCTAAACCATGTAGCAGCGATTGCTGAACGTCCACATGCTCTAAGATCAACTTGTCAATTAAGGTTAAGCCCTTTTCGGTTAACTCAACGGTGACACTGCGTCTATCTTCTTTACTGTGTGTTCTGGTAATAAAGCCTTTCTTCTCGAGTTTATCTAATCGGTTCGTCATCGCGCCCGAAGTGAGCATCATCGAATCAATTAGCGCCGAGGGAGTAAGGCAGTATGGTGAACCTGCTCGGCGAAGTGTCGCCAACACATCAAATTCACCCATCTTAAGATCGTACTTCTTATGTAGGTCTGCGACCCGACACTCCATGTGCTTAGCAATTCGCATTAGCCGGCCCATAATTGCCATCGGTTCAGTGTCGAGCTCTGGCTTCTCCTTAGCCCACTGCTCTACCACTCTATCAATTGCGTCCATGGTTTCTCTCCAAACGTCATTTAATTTTTATTTTAACATAAAGATACTTTACAAAAAGTAACCTTACCGATATCTTTACAATTAATTATCTCAACGTAAAGATATTTAACATGAACATTTTTCTTGCAATGATCCCGGCTTTTTTTTGGGGGACAACTTATGCTGTTACTCAGTTTACGCTTCCGGACTGGCCTCCCGTTTTACTTGGTGCGCTAAGAGCATTGCCTGCGGGTCTTTTGCTCCTCGCAATAAAGCCATCTTTCCCGAAAAAGAGTGAATGGAAAGTGCTGCTTGTTTTAGGAACTATCAACATCGCTTGCTTCTTTGGTCTCATTTTTGTCATGGCGTTGACGCTTCCTTCTGCGATCTCAGGTGTAGGTATGGTATCAGTGCCCGTTTTTGCGATGCTGTTTGGCTGGGCAGTCTATAAGCGCCAGCCAAGCGCAATACAGGCAATAAGTGGAGCGACTTTGATTGCTTTGGCTTGGTTCTTATTTGATCCTAGTTCTATTTCGCTCAACCCTATGGGTTTGCTGGCGATGATCTCCGCCATCATGTGTATTGTGGTAGGCAGTAGCGTAACGAAATCACTAGGAACGAAAATGCATTGGTGGACAGTATTAACATGGCAGCTCATTTTGGGTGGTGTGATTATGTCTGTCGCAACAAGCGTGCTAGCAATAAACAATCCAGAGCCATACGTTACAGCCATTCAAAACTTATCAATGACGAACACCCTTGGGCTGCTGTGGGTGATCATTCTGAACACTGCATTAGGCTACGGCATGTATGTTTGGCTATTGCAGCGTATGTCGGTCGTTGACTTTACTTTTGGTGGCATTGCCAACCCCGTTGCGGGCATTGTGTCAGGTTTGCTGCTATTAGGTGAGACTTTCACCCCTCTCCAATACAGCTTGATGCTAGGGATGATTGTTATGTCATTGCTCCCTCAATTGATCGCTTCATTAAAAACTAAAAAAGCCGCCCTTTCTTCCTAAGTAAAATCCTAACGCCCGATGCTAAAATCGGGCGTTCATATTCTCTGTAAACTCTGTTTGAATTCTAAGACTTCAACAGGTTTTTTATGGAGCAGTGAACCCAAAAAGGTTCAGCAATAAAAAAGGTGCCGAAAGACACCTTTAATAATGAATACGCCCCATTATGCCTTGCTTTAAGTCATCACAAGGTTGTTAATAGGCTCTGGTTTAGCGTAGACATACCCTTGAATAAGGTAAATAGAATGCTGAGCCAAATACGCGACTTGAGTCTCGCTCTCTACACCTTCTGCAATCATCTCACATTCCGCTTTCTTTGCTGCCGAGACAATAGAATCTAACACTTTCAATTTTTGGTCATCAGAGCCTATTGGATCGATGAACATCTTATCCACTTTTAAGCATCGGATACCCAGATCTTGCAAATAAGAAAAGCCGCCATACCCAGTCCCAAAATCGTCAATTTTGAACTTGTAGCCTTTATTCGCCAGATACAAAATCTCTTTTTTCGCTGCCTCTGTATCTTTTACAGGAATTCGCTCGGTCAACTCAAAATGCACTCTCTTCGGACATGGCCAATTCAGTTCTGACAGTAACTTAGTGAGTTCACCTGATTCTAAATGGGAAGAAACAATATTGATACTGACCCACACATGCTCAGGTAATACACTAAGATCTTGTATGATTTTACGAATAAGCTGATTCGTCATTGGGACAATCAGACCACTTTCTTCTGCAGCGCCAATGAACATGTTTGGCGACACCATACCCTCACGACGAGACCACCGAATCAGTGCTTCATACCCCACTGTCGCACCATCACGGCTATCGACAATCGCTTGGTAATAAGGGACAAATTCCGCATTATTAATCCCATTCTGGATCAAGCCTTTGATAGACTTTCTCAAGCTCTTACTGGACACATATACAAACGCAAAAGCCAGCCCCATAAGCACACTGACTAGGCCTCCCCATAGAAAGACTCTTTCCTGAGCATAGCTCTTCAGTTTCTCGCCACTGTGTATTTTGATGAGCATATTGGCTTGAGAATCAGCCGAGAAGAATAACTCCTTTGAAACTGCCGCTTCTTCTGCTGCAATGGCTGGTTTTCCTCGACTTATTGTTAAATCTCCAAATACAGGCTCATCATATATAAACTCGACGAACAAACAGTCTTCACAAGGCGTTTTTATCACTTCTTTAACCCAACTATTATCGAGAACCCAGATAACTTCGACATGTTCATTTTCATAAATGACCATCCACTCAACTTGATCTTGGTGTTCCGGTAAAATAAGTGATACAAAAAAGTTTTCGCCAAGCTGAAATCGTTGCGCATTGGATAAATGAGATACTTCGCGACCAATCGTGGAGCATGTTTTACCGTCATTCGTTTCCATCGCAATAAAACGGATGTAACGATTATAAAAACGTGGGTCGCGTAATGTTCTAACATCACTATTACTGCACGTGAAATCTAACTGCGAAACCTGCTTTACAATCGCCTCATCCAAATACATGGATCGTTGGTGTAAATAATCGACATAGGTGTCTATTTTAGTCTCTTTGATATAGCTGATGTAAAAATTGGCTATTGAATTAAAAGCCACAACAAAAACTGCAATGGGAACTAGGCCAAGCAAAATGGCATTTCTTGTTATCTTTGTAATCAAAGTTCCTCCTAACGTTCAGCCAAACAACTTAAATTAAAGAGTGACATGAACACTATCTCACGTTCACACACCAAAAAGTGAGGATCGAATCTCAATAAGAAGTATAGAAGCGCAAGGCTTGCCACAGAAAATGAGAGTACTGCTGCATATCCAAGATAGCAACTCTCTTGAGTGAGACTTACCGACGATAATCGCGAGAAAAGAGGGGCTTATGCTCAACATAACCAATGTATAAAACGACTTTTTTGCCATCCAATGACTCGCCACAGTCACTAACTTTCTAATTGACCTTTGAAGGCACTAGCAACACACTGCATGATAAAATAGGAAAAGCTACTTAGAGCTTTTTACCAGCATTACAGGCTTATCGACCAGGGAGGGTCATGAAATGAAATTAGCTCAATTAAATATTGCGCTTGCTAAATACCCTTTGGATGCACCAGAAATTAAAGAGTTCGTAGACAATTTGGACTTAATTAATGGTATAGCTGAAGAAAGTGAAGGCTTTATCTGGCGTCTAAAAGACGACTCCGGCGATGCAACAAGCATTAAATTATTTGATGACCCGAACATGATTGTAAACATGTCTATTTGGGAAAGTACTGACTCACTTAAAAACTTTATGTTTCGTACCGGTCATAGAGATTTCATGCGCCGAAAAAGCGAATGGTTTCATCGTTTAGCGGAGGATAGCTATGTTCTGTGGTGGGTAGAAGACGGTTATATACCAACACCACAAGAAGCCTTGTTACGCCTTCAGCATTTGCGCGAAAACGGAGATACGCCATTTGCTTTCACATTTAAAACAAACTTTACAGAAGCAGATCTTGTGTAAAGTACGTGTATAACAAAAAATCGCGTTCAAATTTATACTGACTATAAGGTTAATTGGTGTGAATCACTGTCAGTTCTACCGACTTACTCGGAAAGGCGCGCAAGTGAACGCATAAAATGCGTTCACTAGGTTTATCATTCATAGGGTGTTCTATTTTAGAAATAAAGTTCATTCGTGTTAAATTTACGGTACCATGCACAATTGACCAAATTGTAGTTATTCATGATTATACCAACTAAAACTCCCTCTCCCCTGCCCTCTGATGTATCTTGCTCTAACTGTAAGGCTTGTTGTTGCCGTCTCGAGGTTATGATTATTTCAGATACTGGCGTACCTGAAGAGTTTATTGCACGTGACCAGTATGGAGGCGAAACCATGATGCGGCTAAATGATGGTTGGTGTGCAGCTTTAGACAGAGACACATTAATGTGTACGATTTATGAAAATAGGCCTTGGATTTGCCGCGAATTCGAAATGGGCTCCAATGAATGTTTAGATGAACGAGTTAAATTCTTGTAAAACCACTCAAATTTACACTGATGGCAATGCGGAGTATTTGTAGAAAGTGTGCAAAGGAAAAGTAAGGTGTTTAAATCTGAGTATCAACAAATTATGGATACAAAAAAGCCCACCGTTTGGTGGGCTTTTTCTAAAATTTGGTGGGTCCGGGCGAACTCGAATCGCCGACCCCTACCATGTCAAGGTAGTACTCTAACCAACTGAGCTACGGACCCAAATTTTTATGTTCCTAACCATTCAATTCAGAATGGTGCGTCCGAGTGGACTCGAACCACCGACCCCCGCCATGTCAAGGCGATACTCTAACCAGCTGAGCTACGGACGCATTTCTCTGGAACGACGAGGATATTAGCTATAAGCGAACGACGGTGCAAGCACAAATTTACCAACTTTGAACCGTTTGGCGAAAATGTAAACTCAACACGCGTTTTCAGATGATTTTATCGACAAGGACTGAGCCTGCTGGGTTTAAAAGTGTGATCTATATAACTTTTATTATCTCACTTAATTGTCGTAAGGCACTTCACTGAGCATCCAAATCTGTAAGGTTTGCGATACCTTAGGGCAAGTGCCGAACAAAGTCTGATATTTAGGTTTAAATGGTTCGCCGATATAGGTTGTACGGATCAACTCTCCTGTTTTGACATCCACTTGAGTGCTCACCCTGCCTTTGAAGTTTTGAAATATGACAAACTGCTCACTGTGGTAAACCATTTGCTCTCGGTAAAACAAGAAATGATCTTGGGGTGTCTCCGTTAACTCACACTCCAGTGGTTTCAAATTAGGTATCGCACTCACATTAGATGCGATGAACAACGCTGACAAAATCCATCCGTATCGCATATGGCTTCCCTATTCTGCACTCTTTTTCAAAGTATAGGTCTTGCCTTGGGGACTGATACAAAAAAGGCTTTGATCATCTCGAATCAAAGCCTCATCCGTTTTGCTGTTCAACTGTCGTCTTTAGTCGTCCGACTCAAACACCACATTGTAATTCTCGGTGTAAGTACAATTTGGTTGGCGGCTGCAAGTAAAGAAGCGTCGACCTTTGAATTCACCTTGGCTTGCGGTTTTAATGATCATCGGACTGCCGCATTTTTTGCAAAAGCGCACTTCTTTATCAGGCTCAATCAAATCTATATGTGCCGCAAGCAAACGACGTAATCGCCCAACTTGATAACTGTGCTTTATCGAAGCGCCGATTAAAGGTAGGTTTGCTGTCTTACAAACATGGATCAGTAACTTTTGTCTTTCTACCTTGCCCTTGCTTAACTCTTGCCCGTTATCCAATTCAACGATCACACGCGGCTCTAGCGTCCTAGGATCACAAATAACGTAATCAAAATAACTTCGAGATATGCGATTGTTCGCGACAAAAAACTGCTTCTTATTTTTGATTTCTTTTGGCGTAACCAAACTGGACATGTTTACTTTCGCGAATACTACGGCATGCTCCCCTACCGCCGCTCTTAACGCATTATAGAACGCACCCTCTTGACCTCTGAGCAGAGGACCTTTCGAGCGATAAGGATAATCACGCGTGTCGTCGTGCTTAATCACGTACTTTTGAATAACAAAGAAGAATAAAACCAGAAGAACAACAATGATAAAAATGTTGGTCATAAATAAAGTGCATCCAAAACAACTCGTTGCTCAAAGCGTAAATGGAAATGCTATGCAGAGCAACAAAACCTCGCAATTTTGAGGAGCCACTATGATAGCGTGATACAGAAAATTTGACTCCCCAATAAAAACGAGCCAATCACACACTTGGATTGGCTCGTTTAAATTTTTTGTTAATACATTATGATGCTAAGAATCAACTATTAGCGTCTGGCTGATTCTCTGGCATCGCATCAATAAAAGCAGGCAGTTGATTGCATGACTGCACAACCGCGTTAATGGTTGGATAAAGAGAAGTATCTACACCAAAGCGTTGTGCGTTATAAAATTGTGGTACCAGACAAATATCGACAATAGATGGCGAGCTTGTCAGGCTAAACTTACAATCACCATTTAGTTTACGATGTTTCTGAAGTTTCTCTTCTAATGCTGTAAAACCTTTGTGAATCCAGTGATGAATCCAAGCGACTTTGCGCTCTGGCTCGCAAGCTAACTCCCCCTCTAAATACTGCAGAACTCTTAAGTTATTCAGGGGATGAATCTCCATTGCAATATCCTGAGCCAAAGCCAGTGCTTGATATCGAAGCGGCGTTTGCTCGGGGATCACAGTGACATCCGGGTAGTGTTCTTCTAAGTATTGAATGATCGCCAGTGACTGGGTTAACTGAACCTCCCCATCCACCAACACAGGAACCAGTTCAGAAGCGTTTAACTCATGGTACTCGTCACTGTGTTGTTCGCCACCATTGCGCACCAAGTGTACCGATTTTGAATCATACGATAACTCTTTAAGATTCAAACAAATACGCACACGATACGCCGCTGAAGACCGCCAATATCCGTACAAAACCATGCTATCGCTCATATCGTCTCCCAACTGGCGCTCTTAATGCTTGAGATATTGGCTAACTTGTTGGTCAATCGAGCCAAAGATGTTGTTGCCATCCGCATCGAACATTTCCAATCTGATTGAATCTCCAAACGACATGAAGTTAGTCGACGGTTTACCATCACGAATGGTTTCAATCATGCGAACTTCCGCGATACATGAATAGCCAACGCCACCCTCCTCAATCGAAGTGCCATGTTCGGTGCCTTGCTTATTAGATACCGTGCCAGAACCAATAATCGCCCCAGCAGATAGCGGGCGCGTTTTAGTCGCATGAACAATTAAGTCTGCAAAATCAAACGTCATATCGATACCCGCATTTGGGCGACCAAACGGCTTGTGGTTGTATGTCGAGACCAATGGTAAATGCACTTTGTTCTCGTACCACGCATCGCCTAGTTCGTCAGGTGTTACTGCCACAGGAGAAAACGCAGAGGAAGGTTTAGATTGGAAAAAACCAAACCCTTTAGCTAATTCTGCGGGAATTAGTCCACGCAGCGACACATCATTCACCAGCATGATCAAACGAATCGACTCCTGAGCCTCTGCAACACTCGCGCCCATTGGTACGTCACCAGTTACCACAGCAACTTCACCTTCGAAATCAATACCCCATTCATCACTCGCAAACTCGATGTTGTCACAAGGTCCAATAAAGGCATCAGAGCCTCCTTGGTACATCAACGGATCCGTCCAAAAACTTTCAGGCATTTCAGCGCCGCGAGCTTTTCGAACCAACTCAACGTGGTTTACGTAAGCACTGCCATCAGCCCACTGATAAGCGCGAGGAAGCGGCGACTCACAGTAGTGCGCTTCAAACTCTTCATACCCTGCGACCGTACCGTTGTTCAGTGCGACGTACAGCTCTTCCAGCTGCGGTGCTAGCGCATCCCAGTTATCAAGCGCCACCTGCATCGTCGGTGCCAAATTCATTGGGTGGAAAATTTCTGTCGCAGGTACGCAGCGCGTTAAGTCTTTGCTCACGACCATCAACAAACCGTCACGAGTGCCATTTTTCTTGGTTGCTAATTTCATCCTTGCCTCTTACTTCTCTTGCCAGCTATAGACGTATTCTTTGTTTTCTACTTTTTCCAGCTCATCCGAAAACTGAAGTGCGTGACGCGTATCAATCATGACCGCGACTTCGTCGGTAAAAGTTTTCTTATGCTCTCGCCCTGCTTTGAAAGCTTTCGGGTGAGGGCCATGTGTAAATCCTGCTGGATGGAATGTCACCATACCCGCTTCAATGTTGTCACGACTAAAGAAGTCACCTGCATGGTAGAACAAGACTTCGTCATAGTCGTCATTGTTGTGGTAGAACGGTACTTTGAGCGCTCCAGGATCACTTTCAATTGGACGAGGAACAAAGGTACACACCACAAATCCTGCTCCTACAAATGTAGTATGTGCAGAAGGTGGTAAGTGGTAACGATGTGACATGAGTGGACGAATATCACGCCAATTCACTTTTACCACCGCCAAATCACCATGCCAACCAATCGCATCCAACGGGTTGAATGGGTAAGTGATAACACTGACTTTATCGTGGCGTTTCACCTGAACCTGTGTTTGATTCTCAGAATATTGAGCACGGAACTGATCGTTGATCGACGGCGTTTCCAAAACCGCAGGATCAAACACCGCGTGGTTTCCAACCATGCCTTTTTCGGGCAATGTATAAGCCGCATCGGTGTTTTCAATCATCAGAATGAACATCGGCTCGCTTGGTTCTAAACGCCAGCTCGTTGAGCGCGGGATCATGACATAATCCCCTTCGCTCACTTTCAAATGACCATAATCACAATACAGATCTGCCGTACCTTGGTGGATGAATAGCAGTTCGTCGCCATCAGCGTTTCTCACCAAGAAGTCCATTTTTTCATCCATACGCCAGACACGAACTTTACAATTCGCGTTGTGTAATAGATGCGGGACTGCCCAAGGGGTAATATGGCTGGCTTTCTCGACTAAATTAAAATCGAACGCTCGTGGACGTAGCTCGCCCTCCCACTCAGACCATCCCGTTGGGGCATGTTGATGATGAAAATGTGTTGCGGGGCCAAAAAAACCACTTCGACCTGCCTCACGTTCATAAATTGCCTCTTCCGGGAAGTCAGCATGCGCTTGTTTAGAGCACACTCCCTCCCGGTGAGGGAATGTGATCCATTTATGCATCGCTCAATACTCCTCGGCGAATTTGGTCTTCTTCTATCGATTCAAACAACGCTTTGAAGTTACCCTCGCCAAAGCCTTCATTGCCTTTACGTTGGATGATTTCGAAGAACACAGGGCCGATAACGGTTTGAGTAAAGATTTGTAGCAAGATGCCATCTTTCGTTGGCGCACCATCAATAAGAATCTGCAAATCACGAAGCTTGCTTACATCTTCACCGTGACCTTCAACACGCTGATCGACTTTCTCGTAATAAGTATCTGGCGTTGGCATAAAGTCCATGCCTCGCTCACGCAAGGTTTTGACCGTTTCGTAGATGTCGTCAGTGGTCAATGCGATGTGTTGAATACCTTCGCCATTGTATTCACGGATAAACTCTTCAATCTGTGATTTATCATCTGACGACTCATTGATAGGAATTCGGATTTTGCCGCAAGGTGCGGTCATCGCGCGGCTGACAAGACCAGTCAGCTTACCTTCGATATCGAAATAACGAATTTCGCGGAAGTTACCAATGCGCTCATAGAAACCAGACCAGACATCCATGTTGCCTTGCTTAACGTTGTGCGTTAAGTGGTCGATTTCGTAAAGACCAACATTCGCTTTTGATAAACGCTCATCAGCATCATCATAAAAACGAAAATCGACATCATAAATGCTCTGCTTTCCATAACGATCGACAAAATAAAGCAAGCTTTCACCGATGCCATAAATAGCAGGAATGCTTAGCTCCATCGGCCCAATTTCCGTTTTATATTCTTTACCGCCATTCTCTAACGCATGCGCCAGAGCAACGGTAGCGTCTTTTACACGAAATGCCATGCCACAAACCGACGGACCGTGAACTTTGGCGAATCCCTCAGCTTGGCTATGCGGCTGCGCATTCACAATAAAGCTAATGTCACCTTGTCGATATAACCACGCTTCTTTTGAGCGATGCTTTGCAATTTCCGCAAAACCTAACGATATAAACAGATCTTTAAGCTGTTGAATGCCTTTGTTGTCAGCAGCGGTATATTCAACAAACTCAAATCCGTCTGTTCCTAGTGGGTTATATGCATCAACCATGACTTTCTCCTTGTCTCAGTAGCTTTTGTTTGGACTTATTTTTCTAACTTGGCGCAGGTCTTGAGAAATTGGAATACGTGGGGAGAAATCTTTACCTTGGCGATTTTTACGCACAATTGTAAAATATATGTTACACACAGTAGGCGCATCGAACCCACTTTCGTAAACATCAAACAAACTGCTTATTTTCAATATATTAGAGTGATATTTTCGGCTTTACGCCAACACACAAAATGTAAACAAGTTGTTACTTTGGCATTTTATCTTGGCAACGTAGCTCAAAAAGTAAAAGGGGATGGAAAGTCTATTGCACCCTATCTCTATCCGATTTATTCATTTGATCCTGCAAAACATCAAAAGTAATGTTTCGTGACGCTTCATACAGTTCGAAAGGCTCATCGGTCAGAATCGTGTCATGGATACTCCTTTATTGATTCACCTCAGTTTTATTCAAAAGTAACTGTGCCATAAGTGGTGCTCTGTTCCCTATCGAGCCCTAGCCACAGTGCTTCACGCTCGATCAGAAAAAGAGACATCTAATGACACACATCAATCAAGAACGCCTAGTTGAACACTTTTGCCAACTAGTACGTATCGACAGCGAATCAAAAAACGAAAAACAAATTGCAGAAACACTGGCAGAACAGCTAGGCGAGCTAGGCTTTACCGTGCACAAGCTTCCAGTACCTGAGCACATTTCTAACGGCTTTAACGTGTACGCTCGTTTAGAAGGCAAAAAAGACGGCTCTATCCTAATGAGCTGCCACATGGATACGGTCACACCGGGCATTGGCATTGAGCCAATCATCGAAGACGGCATTATCCGTTCAAAAGGCAATACGATTCTTGGTGGCGATGATAAATCTGGTATTGCTGCCATCATGGAAGCCGTTCGTTGTATTCAAGCGGAAAACCGTGAGCACAAAACGTTAGAACTTGCTTTCACCGTGTATGAAGAAGGCGGTTTATTCGGTTCACAATACTTCGATATGTCACACGTCACTTCAACGGAAGCAATCGTGTTAGATACGGGTGGTCCTATTGGCACTATTGTGACCGCAGCCCCTGGCCAGCAAAAAATCGTGGCAACAATCAAAGGTCGACCAGCACATGCAGGGCTTGCGCCAGAAGAAGGCATCAGTGCGATCATGGTGGCGGCAGATGCCATCAACCAAATGAAGCTGCTTCGCATCGACGAAGAAACGACAGCCAACATCGGTATAGTGAATGGCGGTCAGGCCACAAACATTGTCATGCCTGAATTAAAAATCGTGGCAGAAGCACGCTCCCTGAATGGCGATAAACTAGATGCTCAGGTCAATCATATGATCTCAACATTAGAGTCTGTCTGTGAAAAACACGGTGCAGAAGTCGAAATTGAATCTAGCCGAGCCTACGACGCTTTTGTTATTGAAGAAAACCACCCACACGTAAACGCTATACAAGCAGCGTTTGCAGAGTTGGGAATTGAGGCTTTCACAAAAGGCACTGGCGGCGGTAGCGATGCTAACAACTTTAACAAGAAAGGTCTCACAACGGTCAATCTTTCAACTGGCATGGCAAAAGTACACACGACAGAAGAGTTTATCGCGGTAAGTGATATGGTCAAAATCACTGAGTTCGTAAAACATTTCCTAGTCAGTTAACGTCGTACCTTTTGAAGAACAGACGAACTACCCTCCCCTTTTAGCGCGCTTGAAGGGGATTTTTTTATTTGCGCGAAACAAAGCCTACCCCGTAATGCAGACTTAGTACTGGCTCCATATCAATCCCTCAGCTCACTTTTTGATACCAAATAGCCCAACATTTGGCACCTTGTTACAACATTGTTAAAACTAGATTGTGTAGACAATTTATACAATATACATTTCTGGCATCTTTCAGGATGAAAAGGGTGAGACAAGGATGAAATTACCTAAGTTGCTTTTATTAGCGTCGATGATGAGTCCAATACTGACAACATCAAGCTATGCCGCGCCGTATCCCGCAGGTGTGACCCTCGATGAGACACAAGAAATTACGCTAAACAATGGGGCTGAAGTTACTTCTATTGACCCAGCCAAGCAAGCCGCAGAGCCCGCTTTTAATCTCGGTCGAGACCTATTTGAAGGTCTGGTCATTCAAGATAAGCAAGGTAAAACCATTCCTGGTGTTGCTGAGTCTTGGTCAGTCAATGACAACAATACGGTTTATACCTTCCACTTACGTGATGCAAAATGGTCAAATGGCGAAACGGTCACTGCACAAGATTTTGTCTACAGCTGGCAACGCTTACTGAATCCAAGCACTGCTTCGCCGTACGCTTGGTTTGCGGCCATTCCAAATATCGAAAACTCACAAGCCATTATGAAGGGCGAAGCAGAACCCGAGTCCTTGGGCGTGAAGGCGCTGGATGAAAAAACATTCCAGGTAACACTCGAAGAGCCTATTCCCTTCTTTACGAAACTATTAAGTCATCCAGTGCTTGCACCCGTTCATAAAGCGACCGTTGAAAAACATGGCAACCGTTGGACCCAGCCTGAGCATATCGTTACAAATGGGGCGTTTACTGTCTCTGAATGGAAAGTTAACGAAAAACTAGTGATGGTTAAAAACCCACATTATTGGGACGCAAGCAATGTAGTGCTGGAAAAAGTCACCTGGCTACCAATTGGTGATGCAAATGTAGTGCTAAACCGCTACCTAGCCGGTGAGATAGACCAAGCAGTTTCCATTCCTGCCGCTCAGAAGAAAAAGTTAATTCAACAACGCCCACAAGAAGTGGCAAGCACCAGTGCGTCTCTTGGTTCCACATTCTATTACCTCAACACTCAACAAGGACCAACAAAAGACGTGCGGGTCCGTAAAGCCCTCTCATATGCCATTGACCGTCAACTGTTAACGAGTGTTATCTTGAGAAACGGTGGGGTTCCAATGTATACCCTTGTGCCACCTCAAACAGATGGTTTTAAATCTCACACTCCTGAGTTCGCAACTTGGAACCGTCATAAACGTATCGAAAAAGCGCAGCAATTACTGTCAGAAGCTGGATACGATAAAAGCAATCCGCTTAAGTTAACGTTTACCGTACCAACTTTCTCGATGGACGTAAAAATGGCAACAACCATGGCAGGCATGTGGAAAAGCCGATTGGGTGCGCAAGTCACGATAAAACAGCTAGAACCGAAAGTGTTCTACGCACTTAAAGAGCCGACCGACATTACTCGCGGCGGCTGGACGGCCGACTACAATGAAGCCTCTACATGGTTGGATATCTTCGTTTCTAGTCGCGAGTACAACGATTCTCGTTATAACAACCCGCAATACGACGAGTTAATGGCTCGCTCAAAGACCATGAGCAACCCATCAGAACTGTATCTACAAGCAGAAAGCATGCTGATTGAAGACATGGCCATTATTCCTATTTATCGTCCGTGTAACGATCAATACCTCATCAAGCCTTATGTGGGCGGCTACGAACTGACAAACCCTGAGTCGTCGTACTACCGCAAGAATGTCTATGTGAAAGCCCACTAAAAGCATGTTTTCGGTCTGAGTCGGCAAGTTCAATGTTTACTTGTCGTTCCTCATATCTCTCGGTGGAGAAGGCAACCTGAGCTCAGACCATTTTTATTCATAACCGTTCGAAGTGATTTCGGATGACCAGAGGATGATGGATCATGATTTGGTACATTGTTAAGCGATTAGCTATCGCTATCCCCACGCTTTTATTCATCGCACTCGTATCATTTTGGCTGATGCACATTGCACCAGGGGGACCATTTGATATGGAACGGCCTATGCCAGAAGTGGTACGTGCGAATATCGAAGCAAAATTCCATTTGGACCAGCCCTTCCTTACTCAGTTTTGGATTTACATTGGTAATTTCATACAAGGAGATCTCGGTCCGAGCTTCGTTTATCAAGACTTCAGTGTTACACAGCTCGTCGCACAATCATGGCCAGTGTCAGCAGTATTAGGCGTACTCTCTTTTTGTATATCCGTTCCACTTGGCATGCTACTTGGCACCATTGCGGCATTGAACCGAAATAGCCGCCTAGATTACGGCCTGATGACACTTTCGATGACTGGAGTTGTGGTTCCGGCTTTCGTGCTTGCTCCAGTTTTAGTCATGATTTTCGCTATTCAGCTCGGCTGGTTCCCTGCTGGTGGTTGGGAAGGAGGAAAGCTGGCTTTTCTTGTTCTTCCCGTGCTCAGCCTGGCGATTGGCTCCATTGCGAGTATTGCACGCGTCATGCGTGGCGCAATGATTGAAACGCTCAACCAACCATACATTCGAACGGCAAAAGCCAAAGGTTTGTCCACAACCTACATTTTATTCCATCACGCTTTGCGACCATCCCTGATTCCCGTTGTTGCGATGCTCGGCCCTGCGTTTGTGTCTGTCGTGACAGGCTCGGTAATTATCGACATTTTCTTTGGTACAGGTGGCATGGGACAACACTTTGTGTCTGGGGCTCTCAACCGCGACTACGGCCTAGTAATGGGCATTACTCTGATTGTCGCTTCACTCACTATCTTCTTTAACCTTGTGGTCGACTTGCTATATACGATTATCGACCCTCGTATACGCGTTTAGGAGTCCGGCATGTTAACGATCAAAAAACTGGATACACAAGCTCTTCAAGATCAAGTCGTCGACAATATTGAAGCCGTCGAAGGTCGCAGTCTTTGGCAGGATGCATGGACTCGATTTCGTAAAAACAGAGCCGCGATGACATCAGTGTATGTTTTGGCGTTCATTACCTTATGCATCACCTTCGGCCCCTCTCTTGCCGCTTTTGGCCATGATGAAATTGACTGGGAAGTGCTCATCGATCCATACGAGCTAGGGAAACCTTCACTGAGCAGTGGCCATTACTTTGGTACTGATGACCTCGGGCAAGATGTCTTTGCTCGCACGATGCAAGGTGGCAGGCTCTCTATTTTGGTAGGTTTTGTTGGCGCCTTAGTCGCCGTTGTTATTGGTACGATTTGGGGAAGTATTTCCGGCTATCTTGGCGGCGTTGTCGATAGCGTAATGATGCGCATTATTGAGGTGCTCGATTCGGTGCCATTTATGTTTATGGTTATCCTGTTTGTTACCCTTTTTGGCAACAACATCTACCTGATTTTTATCGTGATCGGAATGGTATCTTGGCTGGGCATTGCCCGTGTTGTACGTGGTGTCACCTTCGGTCTAAAAAAGCGAGAGTTCATCGAAGCCGCACACTCTATTGGGGTTTCTAAATTGACAATTGTCCGACGCCATGTTCTGCCTAATGTTCTTGGGATCGTGATGGTTTATTCCTCCTTAATGGTACCAGGATTCATTATGTTCGAATCGTTTTTAAGCTTCTTAGGGCTTGGTGTTCAACCACCAGACACGAGCTGGGGAATCCTAATCTCCGAAGGCGCAAAAACGATTGACGTTGCATTGTGGATGCTGCTTTTTCCCTCTCTGTTTTTAGTTGCCACCCTCTTTTGTTTTAACTTCATCGGCGATGGCTTGCGTGATGCTCTTGACCCGAAAGACCGATAAGGACAAACCCATGCTATCTATTGAAAACATGAACGTGCGCTTCGATACGCCAGATGGGCAAGTGCAAGCGGTCAGTAATCTCTCCTACTCGATTAAAGCGGGCGAAACTCTTGGGATTGTTGGGGAATCAGGTTCGGGAAAAAGCCAGTCTGTTTTCGCATTAATGGGGTTAACCGCGGACAACGGCGCCGTGTCTGGAAGCGCAATGTTCCACGGTGATGATTTACTCGCGATGTCGAAAAAGCAGCTCAACCGCATCCGTGCAGAGAAAATCGGAATGATCTTTCAAGATCCGATGACGTCACTTAATCCATTCATGAAAATTGGCAAGCAGCTTTGTGAAGTTCTTATGATTCATAAAGGAATGACTCGAAAACAAGCAAAAATTGAATCGATTCACATGTTAGATGCGGTGCGTATTCCCTCTCCCGAAACTCGGATGAATCAATACCCTCACGAATTATCTGGCGGAATGCGTCAGCGAATCATGATAGCGATGGCCTTGTTGTGTAAGCCAGAGTTGTTAATTGCAGACGAACCAACCACCGCGTTAGATGTAACCGTTCAGGCTCAAATTTTGACGCTATTACGAGACTTGCAACAAGAGTTCAATACGGCAATTTTACTGATCACTCACGATATGGGCGTCGTCGCCGAGATGTGTGATCGCGTATTGGTCATGTATGGTGGTCAAAAAATGGAGCAATCCGATACCGAGACATTGTTCGCTCAACCTGCGCATCCCTACACTCAAGGCTTGCTAAAGGCGATTCCTTCCATCACTGAAGACATGCCGCGTTTACCAACCATCCCAGGTAACCCACCAAGTGCGTTGATTAACCATCAAGGGTGTCCGTTTAGAGAGCGGTGCGAGCATCGAGAGACGCGTTGCCAATACGAAACCCCACGGTTTTCCCAATTAAACACGAGCCAGTCCATTGCCTGTCACGTTAACGCACCCAGTGTTATTACTCCTATTCAAATAAAAGCTTAAGGAGGCATTATGAATAAAAAAGAAGTCCTCATGTCTGCTCGTGATTTAAACGTCCACTTTCCTGTGTCGCGTCACCTTATTCCAAGTCGACGTAAAATCGTGAAAGCGGTCAATGGTATCGACTTAGATGTTTATCGAGGTGAGACACTTGGCATTGTGGGGGAATCAGGCTGCGGAAAATCAACGCTTGCACGCGCCTTACTTCGCTTAATTGAACCTACACATGGCGAGTTGACTTGGAAAGATCAAGACATGCGCGGGTTTAGTAAGAAAGAGCTTTCCTCTCGACGTAGAGAATTTCAGATGGTGTTTCAAGACCCATCCGCTTGTTTGAATCCGAGGTTAACCATCTCAGAATGCATCGCCGAACCACTGCTCACCCATGAGCCGCAACTTAAACGGGCAGAGGTAGAAAAGCGTGTCATCGCTATGATGGATAAAGTGGGTCTCTTGGCGAGCCAGCGAAACCGCTATCCACATGAATTTTCCGGAGGTCAATGTCAGCGTGTGGGCATTGCTAGAGCGTTAATTCTTAATCCAGATTTGGTCGTGTGTGATGAACCCGTTAGTGCGCTAGATGTCTCCATACAAGCTCAGGTCATCAATCTTCTAGATGATCTTAAACAAGAAATGGGGTTAACACTGGTGATGATTGCGCACGACTTAAGCGTGGTGCGCCACATCAGCGACCGCGTTATGGTGATGTATCTTGGTAAACCTATGGAAGTAGGACGTTACGATAAAGTATTTGATGATGCACAACACCCCTACACCAAAGCACTGTTATCTGCTGTCCCGATAGCTAATCCGCAATTAGCACGTGACCGTGAAATACAACTATTGCCCGGCGACCTTCCTTCTCCACTTAACCCACCTAGCGGTTGCGTTTTTCGTACTCGATGCCCAGAAGCAACAGAAGTATGCGGGCAACAGAACCCAATAAAAACAGGCTCGGAGCAGCATCATATCTATTGCTCAAATATGACTTTAGGAACCATTTAATGAACAATACTAACTCAGTAAACCAACGCCTTACGTTATTGCGTGAGGCAATGTCCTTTCACGACGTGTCTGCATATATCGTGACCAACAATGACCCACATAACAGTGAATACTCAGCGGATCATTGGTTAGCGCGAAGCTGGATTTCAGGTTTTACCGGCTCAGCAGGCGATGTCGTCATTACCCAACAAGGTGGTGGCCTGTGGACTGATGGTCGTTACTATATTCAAGCTGAAGAACAGTTACACGGGACAGGACTTGAACTGTTTAAAGCCAAACAACCAGAAACGCCGACAATTGCTAAATGGCTGGCTACCACGCTCCCAGAAAACAGTATTGTCGCGGTTGACGGGCGCGCCATCAGTTACGCTTTTTATCAAGGCCTCAAACAAGCCTTTGAAACGAAAAACATTAAGATCATTGTCGACCTGGATTTACTCACACCGATTTGGCTTGAAAGACCACCTCGCCCAAGTGCACCCGTATTCGTGCACCCCACCGATTTTGCTGGCGTTGACACTGAAAATAAGTTAGCGAGAATCCGTTCTTGGTTAACCGAGAACCAAGTAGATAGCTTATTAGTGTCAACGCTAGATGATGTCATGTGGACAATGAATATTCGAGGTGGTGATACGAATTACTGCCCAGTTTCTGAAGCCTATCTAGTCGTAGAGCAATCACTTGCGACACTGTTTATTGATAAAGCCAAACTGCCTCAAGACGTTGAAAGAGCGCTGACCGAGCAGAGTGTACACATTCGCCATTACAACTACGTAAGTCAGTATTTGAATCAGCAATGTGAGGGATTATCGCTCGCTTTTAACCCGACCCACACAGACAGCTTATTGGTGAGTTCGATTGAAGGGAATGTGAATCTAAAGCCAATGGCTTGCCCTGTAACGGCAATGAAGGCCATAAAAAATGCGACCGAGCTAACTAGCCTAGAACAGGCATTAACAGATGATGGTGTGGCAATCGTAAGGTTTATGAACTGGCTCAAAGAGCAAGTTCCAAGCGGACTCGTTACAGAATTGTCTGCTGAGGCACAACTGAATCACTATCGCCGTCAAACCCGACATTATGTGAGTGACAGTTTCCGCACTATCGCAGGCTTCGCAGCTCACGGGGCAAAAATGCATTATGCCGCCGATGAAGAAAGCAATGCGGCAGTCAATGAAAGCAACTTCTTTCTCGTCGATTCTGGTGGCCAATACCTTGGCGGGACAACAGACATCACCCGTACTTTCCACTTCGGGCCACCGACCATTAAGCAGCGCAAAGATTATACCTTGGTGCTCAAAGCGGTCATCCGACTGACTCAGACTCGATTCATGAAAGGCTCTACGGGTGCCAATCTTGATATCATGGCGCGTGGCGTCTTATGGCAACATGGTATTGATTACAAGTGCGGCACTGGACACGGCGTAGGCATTTGCTTGAATGTTCACGAAGGCCCACAAAATTTCTCGCAAAGCCACCACGAGGTTGAGCTAAAACCGGGTATGGTCATTACTAATGAACCAGGCGTTTATCGCGAAGGTGAGTACGGGGTAAGAATAGAGAACATTCTTAAAGTTGTAGAAGTAGAACAAAATGAGTTCGGCACGTTTTACGGTTTTGAGACTATCACTCTTGCTCCAATTGCGACCAACGCCCTTGATTTATCAATGCTAGATCAAGCAGAGCTAGACTGGCTCAATCATTACCATTCACGAGTCTATCAAGCACTTAGCCCTTTTCTTGATACGCAAGATAAAAACTGGCTTCAACGCACAACCCAACTTATTGAGAAATAGGATATAAGCCAGTTTTATAA
>NZ_WXWT01000154.1:0-3331 GCF_009904725.1 Vibrio sp. V43_P6S15P86 | reverse complement strand
GCAGTGGCCCGACAATGATTGTCGGGTTCTGTTTTTCTGTACATCCATTTTTATCCCTTCGCAACACGGTCACTCATCACGGCAAACCTAGCATCTTAATGTGACTTAGGTATAGAATCAGGCCCACTTATTTATTCCGATATTCACATATAACTGGTCACTATGAACAAAAGTTTGCTAACGAATGTCCTCGCTATCGCTTTGATGGCTGGAGGTCATCAATTACAAAACGACTATCTTTGGTATGCAGGGCTGTTTGCGTTCTCAGGCGCCATCACCAACTGGCTTGCCATCCATATGCTGTTTGAGAAAGTGCCTGGATTATACGGTTCTGGCGTGATCCCCGCACGATTTGAAGAGTTTAAACTGGCTATCAAAAACCTGATGATGGAACAGTTTTTTACTGAAGCGAACATTGACCGATTCTTGAATAAAGAAATGGCGGGCGGTGTGAACATCGATCTTCAACCAGTAATTGAGAAAGTAGATTTAAATCCAGCATTTGATTCCCTAGTGGAAGTAATTGAAGGCTCTCAATTTGGCGGCATGCTAGCGATGTTTGGCGGCTCGGAAGCGCTACAACCCATGCGCCAACCTTTCGTCGAAAAGATGCAAGAATCCATCATTGAGTTGAGCAAGAGCGATAACATCAAAGAAGCACTGAAAGAGCAATTCGAATCTCCTGCAATGATGGATGAGATAAAGCAGAACATTGAAGGTATCATCGATCAACGTTTAAGCGAATTAACACCGGCATTAGTTAAAGAAATGGTGCAAAAGATGATCAAAGAACACCTTGGCTGGCTAGTCGTTTGGGGCGGTGTTTTTGGTGGTTTAATTGGCGTTATCAGCACCTTTATCGGGGCATAATCGCTCACCGATTTATTAAAAAGGAGCTTCGGCTCCTTTTTTTATCTTGAAAAAATAATACGCCAAGTCACGCTAAATAAGGAGGCTCAACACATGCCTCGCCTAACCAAGGAGCTCGGGATTAACACCAAATCCCGTTTTATGTTCTTCTATGACCACTTCACTACGAGTTTGAATCACGCCCGGAAGCGTGCCTAACTTGCTCGACATAAACTCCTGATACGCTTTCATGCTCTTAACGCGAACTTTTATCATGGTATCGAAATCTCCAGAGAGCGAGTAACACTCTTCAATTTCAGGCATCAATTCCACCGCTTTCGCAAACTTTTCAAAAATAGAAAAACTGGTTTGGTCTAAGCGAATATGGATGAATACTTGCACATCCAACCCTAATTTTTCCGCATTCAGCTCAGCATGGTAGCCATTGATATACCCCTCTTTTTCTAGCCGCTTCACGCGGTCAGAACACGGCGAGGTCGTTAAGTTGATCTGCTTTGCGAGTTCAACAACTGGAATTCTGCCTCTTGAATGAAGCACTCTCAAAATGTGTAAATCAATCCGGTCCAATTGGTAACTCATTAACCACATCCTTGTAACCACTCAGGAAGCATCACATTAATCGTTGCTTAAACAATTGCAAACCATCAAATGCACAGCATGTGAAATTCAGCAGAGAATAATTCGAAAATAACTAAGGAAGGAAAGGGCTGCGATTACTGCCGCTCTCTCCATAACCGAGTATGAAGAACAAAAGTAATCTAGCGGCTCCCGTAGAGTCGCAAATTTGAAAGCGTGTGATACGCCTTTATAGATCTGGCGTGCGGGGCAAGCAAGCCGCCCTGTTTAGCTATTAATCATAGCTGTCGCTCTGAATTAGAGAGCTGCCGACGTATGCCTGGTAGGATGAGGAATCACTTCTCCAATTGCACGATGATTACAGCATCGGCAGTAGTATTGTGGTTCCATCTCGTAGTAGTGTTCACCTGATACAAATTTCGCCATCAGTTGTGTAAAACTCACCACTTTACCTGTCAACGAATCAACGGGCTGTGGCTCGCAACGCTTCATGATCACTTTATGTTGCGTTGATTTTCTACAAGCTGCGCAATATATATCCGGCATTTCTCTTCTCCCTGTTTTTCAGTACTACTGACAATTGACATATTTTGTTCAAAATAATTCCACAATAAAAAAGCCCCTTTAATTTTTTGTGTCCTATCTTCAAAAAATTGGACGAAAGTATCAAAAAATTGAGACATTGGTCAGACCTCAACTTTTGTACCATTATTATGAACGAACGCGCTTATGTGTGTAATAATACGACACATCACACATAAGCAATTGTTGCTACTCGCTATTTCAATCTGCAATGATCAATTTTATGGCGTTTTAAATATGGCTTTCACTCACATTTTCGATTCAGGCATTACTTGGTTGTTTAAACATGCCTGATTTACAGTGTGAATCTGCAATTTCCACGATACTGACTCATCTCAAGGACGCACGATGACGCTTCAACCAACGCTCACTACAGAAAGGCTTATTCTTCGCCCATTTCATCCGACAGACAGCGCAACAGTCGCACGACTCGCAGGAGACAAGAGCATTGCTGATATGACCGCAAACATTCCTCATCCCTATGAAGAGCCGATGGCACAAGCTTGGATTAAGAGCCATGTTGGCGTATATCACCAACGTAGTGGGGTCATATATGCTATTACTCTACGTCAAAACGATGCGTTAATTGGTGCTGTTAGTTTGCTAAACATTTCTAAGGGAGTCGGCACATTAGGGTATTGGCTTGGCGTCGATTATTGGGGTAATGGGTTTGCTCAAGAAGCGTCAATGGCTTTAATTCAATTTGCCAGACCACATTTTGAGTTATCGGGCCTAAAAGCGATGCACTTGGTCGAAAACAGACAATCCCAATCAGTCATTCAAAAGTTGGGCATGACGTATATCGACAATCACATCATCAAAATGCAGGGAAAAGAACGAGAAGTCTGCGTATACCAGCAAATATTTTCGCCTCAAGTAACCGTAGCAACCTCTCAAAATTAAGGCACTAAAAAACCAGCCTCTCAGCTGGTTTTATCTTTCACCTTGAAAGGAAAAAATACTAGTCTTGTGCGACTTTCACACGAATCTTGCTCTTATGTACTGAAGACAGGTTTAGTGCCTCCAACGCCGCAACGGCTTCGGCTTCATCCGGCATGATCACAAAACCAAACCCTTTTGATAAACCCGTCTCTTGATCAAGCACGACGGTGCAAAGCTCAACTTTGCCGTAGTTTGAGAACAGAGTACGGATGTCTTGCTCTGTCGTCTCACGAGCTAAGTTTCTTACTAGAAGTTTCATATTAAACCATTTTATGTTTATAACGCCTCAATTCTCTCAGCTTCTCCCTTACAAACCAAGTGAATAATGTTCTTGCGAAGGCTAGATGTCTCTAAGTGTTTC
>NZ_WXWT01000415.1:0-3346 GCF_009904725.1 Vibrio sp. V43_P6S15P86 | reverse complement strand
ACGCCCTTATCCCTGCGGGGCTAGTACGTAAAAAAAATGACATACCGAGTAATTGGTATGTCATTTCTTTCTTAATTCGCATTATACGCTTTTTATGTTACGGGCTATCTCTTCAAAGCGATTCTCTTTCCTGTCATGTACGCAGCAAGCTGCGACAATGAGAAAGTCTTTCGCCCACCCTTTGCGCGTTCTAGGCCGTTGGCAAACCACTCAACATAAACACGAATATAATGCGCACTAAGGTATTAGGCATCGGCCGTTGTCTGCTTGAGTTCTTGAGCTTTAATCTCTGGATATAACCGCATTAAGCTTAACATCCCTTGAAGCTTTTCAATCTCATCATTCATGTGTTCATGTAAATTTGATGCAATTTCCTTTGGGCAATCGCCAGTCCCTAAGAACATCGAGATATTTGAAATTTCATTAAGCTTAGATTCTAAATCAGTTAACGTGTATTCTTTGATAGTCATAATCAACTCTCCAGTAGTTGGTTGTGGTGAAAGCCCGTAGCTGTCCAACCAGTTACGGGCTTAATTCTATTCAGTGATTAGTGGCTTAGAGTCTGTAATCTCTCGTAAAGATGAACAACAATTTGGGCACTCAATATGAGTCAAATATGCGGTAACAGTCACTTCATCTTGAAAAAATGGCTTATAGCAAGACGTACATTGATACGCTGGATCATCTTCGCGGCTAACCATAGCGACGCCGCCTTTATATGGGATAGCTCTCTTAGGAAGGTTCAAAATCATAGTTCGGCCTCCATAGGAGAAATAAGTAAACCAAATCGCTTTAATTCAAGGCCACCGAAGTTATTAACAACATAACTAGAACTATGAACTGTGTAATCTCCTGCGACATATGGCGGTTGTCCTTCATCTAAAGATAACTTCATCTCTACGGGAAATTTACCACCCAAATATGCATATGCTGTTTGTTCGTAAATAGTTCTAGGCGCTTTCCCTTCTCTACCAGGAATGGTTCGAGTAATGAGTCTTTCATCCTCTTTAAAAATTTCAATTTTCAACATGTTAATGCCCTTATTAAAGTTGATTTAAGCGACTGCTCTGAAAGGTAAAATGTTTGACTGGGTAACTTGTGGCATTTGATACCAGTCTGGGACTGGCAATGGAGCAACCTCAATGACCTCTGAACGCTTCAATGTAGGACACATCCGAGAAACATCGAAAGGACGAGAGATATCGATACCAATTTGCTTTAGGCGAGCTTTATGTTGATAAAATTGACTGTCTTTTAGGATGTCTCTTAAATCAGTACCATGCTGCCACATTGTGAAATAACTCATTGTTGTATTGGCCTGTCGTAAAGTGTCTACAGCACCAGAAGATAGTAATTGGTGTGCAATAGATTGGTGCTCATCATGTGTTGCGTGCAGTGTGTTCATAGCGTTCTCGATATCATTCAAATGTGCATAAAAGTCTTGTTCGTCTACTAAGCCGTAAAATTGTAAATTATGTCTTTTCAATAACTTCTGTCTTAAGCTGTGCTCTTCTCGTACTACGCCTTGCTCTTCACAATATGAAATTAGCTGATTGATATAATTAAGTTGCTCTGTTGTAACTCCTTTCTTTTTGCGCTTGTCTTTTTTTAAATGCTCTTTTAATTCAAATGCCTTGCAGTAAAGCTTATCCATCATCCATTCAGAAGCTTCACCCCAGTTACAAGTCATGCCATTTGGATAAAGCTTTGGTTCACGCCCGCGACCAATTTGCACCGAAGACATTCCTCGAATAAATGAAGCTTCGCGCCCTCGCCCCACCATGTGATTACGAGTCCAGTCAATAAGCGTAATCTCAGCACCATCACCAACAAGGCAAGAAGATTTTCTTTCAGCCGTTTGGCGATGATGGAGACGAGTGTTTTTAGTAAACGGAGGTAAATCATATTTTGCTAATATGTGGTTATAGATGGATACACATTCATCAAGTGTTTTTAAACCAAATAAATTATCCATACGCTGCCATCTCGAAGGGTTTCCTTCAACACGGACGCGATTGCCATTACAGCGAATAGTTAATTTTGTGCTGTAAGAGCCTTCTAGAATTTTCTGATTCACACTTGGAGGGAGCTTCTCACCACTTTCCATATCAACACGCTCAATAACATGCGTGCCAACCAAAGGAAGTCCGCCTTCTGGGTGATCTTGTTGCATGAAAAGTTGGTCAATAAAGTACAAGTGAAAACCCTGTCAATAGTCTTATGGAATAAAAATGACTAATCCCATAGAATCAATTTATCCTGAGCGATAAATATATAGGGTTAAAATTGAGTTCACAAGATAAAAAATGCGATTTTATTATGTCTATAGGCGAAAACTTAAAAAGATTACGACGTGACAAAGGCTGGACTCAAGGAGACCTGGCTAACAAGTGTGGTATAAGATTTGGTCAAATTTCAAAAATCGAAAGAAATGAAACAGACCCCAAGTTAAGTACCATATACGCGCTAACACGAGCACTAAACTGCACACCCAATGCACTACTAATGGATATGGAAGAGACAAGCATTGACGCAATAATGTCAGTTGCTCTTGAAAGGATCCAAGGTCTGCCAGATGAGGACAAAGATCATCTATTGGCAGTGATCGATAAATACTGTATTGCTAAGAGCTTACAGCATCTCATCGAGCACAATACTCTTTTAGGAATATCCATTTTTGAAGGTAAAACGGAAGAAATGAAAAAGGCAAAATAGTCCGGAATTCCGGAGTTAGTTCGGGTGTAACAGGAACCCGAACCGCTTCGCGGTAGGTTTTGGCCATGAAATAAATGAAAGCTAAGTAGAGAGAGCGCACACCGTGGCGCTCTCGCTTCCTCCCCGCTTTGCGCTCCCTCTCTCTTCTCCTCTGTTCCTTATCGTCGTCCTAGCCCGTCCTCCTCATCGTCACATCGTCGTCGAAATGGAAGTTTTAGAGCGTTCCAGTGGGATTAAACGCCTTTGGTGCTGAAAGGCTCTGCAAGGCTGATTCTGGCAGGATGAAGGGATGTTTTGCGGTTTCATTGAGGGGAGCTACGGGAACAAGTTCCCTACTTTTCGGGCGTTTAGACGAGTCATTCCCTAAGAACTGAAGTGGACGCCCTTATCCCTGCGGGGCTAGTACGTAAAAAAAATGACATACCGAGTAATTGGTATGTCATTTCTTTCTTAATTCGCATTATACGCTTTTTATGTTACGGGCTATCTCTTCAAAGCGATTCTCTTTCCTGTCATGTACGCAGCAAGCTGCGACAATGAGAAAGTCTTTCGCCCACCCTTTGCGCGTTCTAGGCCGTTGGCAAACCACTCAACATAAACACGAATATAATGCGCACTAAGGTATTAGGCA
>NZ_WXWT01000453.1:0-3359 GCF_009904725.1 Vibrio sp. V43_P6S15P86 | reverse complement strand
GTATATAAGGGTTTATCCATAAAACAATTCAATCAAAAAGGTGAAAAAAGAGAAGTCAGTTATCAATTAAACGGCAAATTGTTGTTCCACAAGAAAAACTTGAAAACAAAAACTACCAGACTAATAACCAAACCAGAGCAATATCTAACGATTCTTACATACAAGCTTGGGCTCGGGCTATCTTGCTTATCAGTATCATCTCTATTTAACTCAACAGAGAGCTCTGTGTTTTCTGGTGATTTGCTGTAACGTAGTTTGAAGTAAGATTTCATTTAGACCTCCTTATTGTTTGCTAATGAAAACCATTCGCCAGACCAATAGAAGGAATCTTGTAGAAATACGTATAAATAGCCAGTGAGCCGACTTCTCTTTTCAACGCCAGACAACCGTCTCTTTAAAAGCAAACATTTTGGGAGCTACGCGAGCTCACGGGATGAAGGCATTTAAAGTCCCAGCAGTCCGGTCATGAACTTACTAATATGTAAGTTCGCTCTAAAATAGAGCATCGATTTTCTACATCAACGTTACGCACACTTAAAACGAAAACTGCAAATGGGCGTAGTGCACCCACATGAATACGATACACACAAACATAACAAAATGCAAACGCACTTTGCATATAATGTGTTCTTATCAGTTAATTATCGTTCAATCAAAACGATTAGTTATACCTTTTCGTTCAAGTAGGCTAGTAGAACTAAGAACTTCCCTAATCAGCTCAAAACCATTCGTTTTCGAACCTACCCGCATAGTATGAGACAAAAACGTCTCATAAGTACCCCCTTGACATTTTGACCTAGGCTCATAAAATCCATACTACTTTTTCAGAGTGGTATGCGAGGGCTAATGAGTACGAGGACTTATTTCTATTGTCGAGTCTCTACAACAGAGCAGACAACAGCGAACCAAATACAAGCCTTCAAAGACAGAGGATATGAAGTCAACGAAGCTTTTGTAGTTGAAGATGTTGTATCAGGTGGTGTTTGTGCTTTGGAACGTAAAGGCTTCAGGATTCTTATTGAGCACAAGCTTGTTGCAGGTGACACGCTGGTGGTCTTAAAGCTAGACCGCTTGGGACGTGACAACATAGATGTACAACAAACGATCAAGCTTTTGATGGACAAAGGTATCAATATCCACTGTTTAGATTTACCACATAACGACCTAAACAGCCCTGAAGGTCAGTTAATGTTGAAAATGTTTTTAGCTTTTGCTGAGTTTGAAAAAGATCGTATTAGAGAACGAACAATTGAGGGTCAAGCAAGAGCAAGGGCTGAAGGCAAAACTATTGGTCGTCCTGCCAAAGCAAGTGCAGATAAAGTGGCAAAGCTAAGGAATGAAGGATTGTCCATATCCAAAACCGCAGAGAAGCTTAACATCTCTCAATCAACGGTTAAGCGCCTCTACGCAGAATCAAAGAAGAGTAAGGAGAAAAATGGAAACAACAGTAACTAGCAACGCTAAAGAAGTAATTAACGCCTACACAGACGGTTCATGTATTACGCAGAAATGCATAGGCGGCTGGGCATTCATACTAACCAGAGCAGACAAAAAACTAGAACGCTCTGGACATGAAAGAAAGACCACCAGCAACAGAATGGAACTAACGGCAGCAATTAAAGCGTTAGAGGTTATATATAAGAAATATCCGAACAACCCTATAACAGTCCACACAGACAGCCAGTATGTAAAAAATGGCATTACTACATGGATACGTAGCTGGAAGCGTAATGGTTGGCGTAGGAGTGACAGAAAACCCGTCCTTAACGCAGACTTATGGCAAAAATTGGACGAACTGAACGAATCAATGAATGTTTCTTGGGAGTGGGTAAAAGCACACAATGGTCATCCTCTAAACGAGAGAGTTCACATGCTTGCTTACTCTGCTATTCCACAAAAGTAAAATTACAAAGGTATAACAACATGGAACAAACTACATTAGTTGAAGATTTTATCCTACCAGAAGTTGAACTTAACGAGATAGACAACTACCACCGCATACCTGAAGTCAAAGCATGGTTTGTCTGTTCAGTGAAAAACGCAAAGAAAGCGGCAAAAGATGGTCTACCCGTAATCCGAACACATGTAGGCAACTGGTATGGTCGTCTCTCTTAAAAAAATGAACTTTTGTAAATCACATTTTGTGTAAACGTCAGGGGGCGATGCAATCGAAGTAGGAACAAACTCGGAAGCTAACGCCCCCCTACCCACAATTATCAAGAGGTAGAGTGTTTGTGAGGTTCAATCATACTAACCAACCACAAGATAGAGTTATACCAGCAGTAAACGATGATGAAACAGTGCACTTTAGAGCAAATTGACCCTAGACAGCTTGTTCTCGATGAAAGATTTCAAAGCAGACAAACACAGTTAATAGCTAAAAGAGCAGACAGAGCAGCTTCAGAAAACAGTAGACAAAGGCAACTCAGAAACATTCTTACCAGTTTAGAGAACGGTAATGGCATTAGGGAACCAATAGAAGCCTATGATATTTACGGTGAGTTGTATGTAGTGAGCGGTTTCCACCGCACAGAGGCATGCCACAAGTTCCTTAAAGACAACCCAAGCCAAAACCTTTTAGTCCCCGTAAAAATTTATCGAGGCTATACAGAAGCAGAGGCTTATTTAGATTCTCTTACTAAGAACGTGGAACACGGTACAGCCTTAGATCAGTCTGAGATATGGCAAAACAAGTTTAAGCAGTCTTTGATGCAGGGGGAAAACCTAGAACTACTTTCAAAGCGCGAAACCGCTAAGTTATTTGATTGCAGTGAAACCCAAGGATTACATATTTTGAACGCTCAGAAAGCCTGTATCGAGGTTGGTTTACCTAATGTGAAAGAGTGGTCGAGTGATTATCAAAAGGCGGCAGAAAAGCTTAGAAAAAAGCTATTAAAGAGATTTGAGGTAATGCCTGACGATTTCGATAAGGATGGATTTCCAATTATCAGCAGATTATCAAAAGCTTATAAAGGTAATAGGTTTGAGGCTGCTTTATCTGAAGAAGAACTAGAACTCAATGAAATAAGTTATCAGAAAGAGTCCCTCAAGGATTTAATCCAAAGAAACCCTATGGCCTTTAGAAAGGCATTAAATACTTTAGATAAAAGAGCTTTAGGAATTGTCGTAAAGCGTAGTTGGGATGAAAACGAAGTCATTCTAAAGTACGGTGATGGTGACGTTAATGAATACGAGAAATTCGAAGAAAAAGCCACGGTGAAAACCTAGCACTTACACCAGAAAACCCACAGAGAGATCTTAGCGGTATCCCCAAGCTGGTGGCTATCTTTGAGAAAACGCTAGGGTGGTCACTCGTGACCGCTGAGACCTCTAGGTGGTCACTATAGGAGTATTTAAAC
>NZ_WXWT01000363.1:0-3377 GCF_009904725.1 Vibrio sp. V43_P6S15P86 | reverse complement strand
CTGGTGGGGTGGTTTGGCTTGTTATTATCTCTGCGCGATAATTGAAGTTCTGCGGAGTGATGCCATCGGGAATAGTGTCACCCGTATCCACATCGCTCTGTTCACGACGTTCAGAACCAGTACCCCCCCACCGCTCCGTCGATGAGGATTTATAGATTTCATACTCCAAATAGTTACCGCCAGATGCCATGCGTCGTTGGCCTCCGGAGGCATTCACACCGTCGTTTAAACCAATGGTAAAAGCACTATTCTTGGTGCAGGTTAATGATATAACCTGACTGACAGGGTCAAAACCTGCCACCAATGGTGATGAACCAAAATTAATATCTGGCGCCGTGATCATACAATCGGGAGTGACTTCCAACTCTACCGTAATCAAGCTTTGTGCATTGCCTGTTTCTCGCCCAAGACATACGCCTCCAACTCCAATTCCTGAGCAATAATTCCAAATCCAAGACACCGTAATTTGGTCTCGATAAGTCCCTGCTGAGAGATTACTACCAGCTCCTGTCCGAGCATAAAGCGGAAATTCAGCTTGAGTGCCAAATAAACCTAGTAAATCGAGCAGCCCAATTTCAAAAAAATTGTAAGTTTGGCCAAAAATGTACTCTTGCGAAAGGCTTGGGTCTCCAAAAATCTGATAGCTAAGTTCCGAACTGATATCCGCCGCATTAAGCAACCGCCCATCGTTAGCGCTGTTAAACGTTGCAGACACATAATCGCCACTCAACAAAGAAACAAGTGTAGAAAAGTCACACGTTATCCCTGCGTGAGGCTGGGCTGAGCTCTGTTGCTGAATAGTTGAAACGGTAAGCGAGGAAACGCTTCCAAATTGAATCAAAGGCGTCGGCGCAGTGTGCTCACAAGCCATGTTACCGGACGATATAAAAAGAAGAAAAAACCAAAGATAACGAGAATACCGACTCATAATTGTACCTCTGCTTTTTGCTCTTTCGTGCAGACTTGTTTACCTAATGTCTGTATTTTCTCGCTCCGTGTTTGATAGAGTCCCGTTATAAATACTTTACATGGTGGAAAGCCTTCGGGGTAAAAGATAATGTACTCACCTACATTACGCCCCTCAAAATACGTCACTCCATCCCAACCAATTTGCCCTACCACTCCAGTATCCGATTGACCATAAGTTCCTAACGGCAAGTAGGCGTCATTTTCATCAACAACCTCCATACTTAACGCAACTTGCAAAGCTATTGGGAACTCGAGCAAATAGCCATACCCAGAATGTATCGACGCGTATTGTTCTGTTGTTGGGAAAAAAGCATTGGCTGGTAATCTAAGCGGATCAATTTCATATTTTGCGGTGTAATATGCCATTGCCCACGGCACAAGTAAGTAACCGTCATCATCAGTCAATCCAACGACTTGATTCTCATATTTGACGGGCACACCTTCAAAACCGCTAGTACTGACAACAGCGAAACTATCGTACACATTATTTGCAGGGAATATTTCACCATCGAGTGACGCAACCGAACCCGACATTTCGGCAAAATAATCGTAATTACCACTCGTCCCATTTAAGCCCGCTCGGAACTCCGCCCAAGAGGCTCGGTAAGTAACATCGGCCTGCTTTCTATTGTCAGGCTTTTCATTAATATCATGCGCTAAGTTGATTCCCCAACCACCTCGAATCGGCGCAAGTCGACTAACACTAGCACGGCCACTAAGATGACCATCGCTTTCACGCTTCATGGTTAATCCCGCACTACCAGAGAAGGCGCTCAAAGGTAATGAGAATTGTGCTAACGTAACGGCCTCCCCACCGATGTTTCGATTAAACGATAATGACATGTTGATATCGAACGGAAGCGAGCGGCTGTAAGTTACATTAAGTATTCTCGATCGAGAGTCGGTTTGCTGAACATCAAAGTATCCCCCTGATAACGAACCCCACTCATTCAGCCGGGTGCCAACATTTATCTGAGAGACATGCCGAGACAAATTCTCTCGATCGTTAGTGTCATCACTTCTCAAGCTCTCTGGTGTTTGGGAGAGCGTGTAAAATCCCTCGCTCTCAACTTGGGTACGAGCGGCAAAGCTAAACATTCGAGATTGATAACTATAACCAACTGAATAGGAACTCGCTCTCTGCTCATAATTGCTAAACCTTACCGCCCCATCAATCGTTCCCATATTGAATAGATTGGTAACAAAACCGACTCCCGCAACAATTAAGTCATCTTTCGCTTCGGTTTGTGCCTCCAACGTTAGCCAGTTTGTCATTCCGTGCCTCGCAGCTGCGACAACAGCACCATCGCCATAGTCATTTGAAGCGTTGCCATAGTTTTGGCGTAAAGCACCAAAACTGGCGTTGTAAGAGGTATAGTTAGCCTTCAGCAAGTTAGCTGAAAGGAAAAATGGACTGGTCATTGCAGTCCGCCTTCCCTGGGCATCCGTTGCAATCACTGTGGCTTCACCAGCTCCCGATACCATTGGAATATCATTAATAACAAACGGTCCCGGCCCCACAAACATTGAATCGGTTTTTAATCCGTTTACAAATAAATCTAACGTCGTGGGAGCTGTTACTTCGCCATAAAATGCAGGTAAAGGGGCGGTAACCACATCTGGACGCATAGAGAAGTCATGTGAGAGTTGAATACCAGCCATTCGAACTGGTTGACTCCACGCAAGGGGCCTCACAATGTAATCCCCTACTTCAAAGCGCAATCGACGACTTTGATCAACATATTCGTACCTCGTGTCGAAGCGTGTATATTTATTACTTTGTTGCGCTTGAACGTCTCGATGAAGATTAGATTTAAATATTCCCGTCGTAGAAAGTACGCCGAATTCAGAAAAGGCTCTCAATTCGTGGTTAATAGATACTTCTTTTTGACTACTCTCGTGATCATAAACACCAAACATACTGTAATTGAATAACCCACCAGTTCCGAATTTAGCGGGGGAAAAACGCCTCCTGTTCTGCGCAGAAAAGCGTTGCATCGGCAACCAATTCGGAGGCACTGTGATTGATAATTGCAGTGACGATTGCAAATAATCGACCTCTACACCCGATATTGATGTTATGTCTAACTTCTCTTGGGTTCCAGGTAATACATCCGCGACCACGCCAGCAGACAGTAAATCGTCTCTATACACGAAGTAACGCTCGCCTTTACGTTCAACATCCGAGATTAAACCAGTCGGTCGTTGATTAATGACTAGTTCTAACGACAAATGAATATTTTCAAAGTTCTCATAAGAAAAGTTTTCAGGGCTAGGTAACTGCGATAAATGGGTCACTACGTTATCGCACCAACCCACGCCAGACGTCATACTGGTAAATAAACAAGATAAATATAAAATCTTATTCATTTTGTTCGAGTGGAATAACGTAACGCTTACCTTCGATA
>NZ_WXWT01000081.1:0-3398 GCF_009904725.1 Vibrio sp. V43_P6S15P86 | reverse complement strand
GGATTGCTCATATCCTTTTGTAATCGTTTTGGAACTGATTTTTTTCGCTCTGCCATACTGACTAAACAGCGCGACAAGTTGGTTATCACTGTGTGGAGACACAGGATCGCCTTCAAGGCTCAACGCTAAAATAGGTACTTTGGTTTTTCTACTGCTCAAGAAGCCCTGAACCTTCAATGACCAGGCCATCATCTGGCCCGCCATGCTATTAATATCAACCGCGCTTTTCCCTAAGCGAGAAGCCAACAGATCCAGATACATCTTCGGCATTTTTTGCAGCTTCTCAGGGGAAGTAAAAATATCATGTACGGGTGCGCCGAGGGCTACACAAGCTTTGATCTTCTCTTGCTCAACAAAAGAGAGTCGGATCATGGCATTACCACCAAAACGAAATCCAACTAACCCCACTTTGTGATGATCCACCCAAGGCAATGAATACAGCTCATTTAGTACCGCTTGGTGCAGACAGCTTGAGTTCTCAGTCAAAGGCCAGTGAGAACTGTGCCCCACCGAAGGCATGTCGACCGTCAACATTGCAATATCTCGTGGTGCAAGATGATTGCGGAACAAACGCCACATGTCGGTTTGTAACGTATCGAGACCAGCGCTCACCATCACCACAGGCAGTTGTTTGTCGGTTCTTGGCAAATGAAGGTTCGCGATGATTTTGCGATTTTGGTAAGGCACTTCAATTTGCTTGATAGTGTACTTGGTCTTCTCTGCGCCGTCAGAGTACGCTTTGTTTGCCAGCACTTGAGCCTGCAAGGCTAAATTATCATTCTTCAGATGTGGGTAGCCTGCGATACTAAAACATAGAGATGCAGTGAAGAGTTCATCGGCGGCCTCCTCACCTTGCATTTCATTTGAACGCTTCTGATGCTCCATGCCGAGCTTAATCCACTCAAATGTCCAGTTGCCGTTGTGGTATCCCATTACGGTGTCTAACCAATCATCATTGGTTCGAGAGTGGGAAGAAGAAGCGATTTTAGAAAGCACACCTTCCATCTCTATCGGAGACAACCCTTGCCAAGCCCATTGCAAGCGGCGCAAATGACGATACCAAGCACGATCACCCTGCGCTTCTCGCTCATCAAGTATTTTTTGACTGGTCGGCATGTACTGGGTAAGCGCAGAGGTTTCTTTTGCTTGCTTATGTTTCACGAACAAAGTTTCGGAAAGATTTTTACTGACGTCTTCAGACATAGGAAGAACCTTAGGCTATTAGCATGAGTTGTTATGATAATAAAAAAAATGCCCCTATACAGGGGCATTTCTCAATATTCTTTAATAGCGTTTATTTTTGCTTGCGGTTTACAGGCTCAGCGTACTGGATTGACATATCCCAAGGTTGTTCAATCCAAGTGTCTTGCGCGATATCTACCACATAATCATCTAGCAACGCTTTGCCTGAAGGTTTTGCACACACAGCGATCATCTTCGCTTTTGGATACATCTCACGTAGTTTGCGCGCCGTATCACCACTGTCTACTAGGTCTTCAACGATTAGGTAACCTTCACCATCGCCTTCAGGTGCTTTTAGTACCGTCATATCGCGCTGATGATCATGGTCGTAGCTTGAAATACAGATTGTATCAACGTAACGAATACCCAGTTCACGAGCCAAGATAGCGCCAGGAACCAAACCACCGCGGCTTACCGCCCAAATCCCTTTCCATTGCTCAGCTGGCATTTGTTTTTCAGCCAGTTCACGGCAGTAAGTCTGCATTGCATCCCAAGTGATAATGAATTTTTTACTCATTGTAATAACCTAATAATTTGAAAATATGCATCCTCAAAATCTAGCGAACTCACTCAAAAGCGGAATGCTCACTGACCTCTCCAAAACGTATGGAGATGAGGATTTCAAGCTGCGCAAACGATTATTCTACCGAAACACACCGCTAATACCAACGGTGATATCAAAATTCTCTGCCTATTCCGCAGAAAAACCGTCTGAAGTGAACAACGTGAAAAAAGAAAAAGCCAGCGTGAATAAATCCACACTGGCTTTTTGCTCGAGAAATTAACCGACGAGGTATTTGACGATGAAGATGGCAGACATCACCCACACACTCATCGACACTTCACGGCCCTTGCCGCTGAATAATTTGATCGCCGAGTACGCGATAAAGCCTAACGTAATACCCTCTGCAATCGAGAACGTTAATGGCATCACCAAACAAGTCACAACAACTGGTGATGCTTCCGTTAGGTCACGCCAATCAATGCTTACCAGCCCAGACAACATCAAAATCGCGACATAGAACAGAGCGCCCGATGTTGCATAAGCAGGGATCATTCCTGCTAGCGGTGAGAACAATAGAGCAAGTAGGAAGAGCACACCAACAACCACTGCTGTTAGACCAGTACGACCACCAGCCGCCACACCAGAAACACTCTCAATGTAAGATGTGGTGTTTGAGGTACCGAGTAATGCACCTACTGACGTTGCCGTTGAGTCTGCAAGTAACGCTTTGTTTAGACGCGGGATGTTGCCATTCTCATCCGTGAGGCCTGCTTTTTGAGAAACGCCAACTAGCGTACCTGCGGTATCAAACAAATCGACAAATAGGAAAGCGAACACAACGGAAATCATGCCAACTTCAAACAAACCAGAGAAATCCAGTTGCATGAAAGTGGGTGCAATGCTTGGTGGCGTTGACATAATACCGCTCCACTGCACATCACCAAATAGAAGGCCAAGCGCTGTAACACCAAGAATGGCGATCATCACCGCACCTTTCACACCACGGTGAACAAGCGCGATAGTAAGGAAGAAACCAATCGCAGCCAATACAGATGGCAATGATGTGATCTCTCCCATAGAAACTAATGTCGCAGGGTTATCAACGACGATGCCTGCATTTTTTAATGCGATAAATGCTAAAAAAAGACCGATACCGGCTGAAATACCAGTTCGAAGAGAATGCGGGATCGAGTTAATAATCCACTCACGGATCTTAAATATACTCAAAAGAATAAACAGCAGGCCTGAAACAAACACCGCCGCTAACGCAACTTGCCACGTATAGCCCATTCCCAACACAACAGAGTAAGTGAAAAATGCGTTCAGCCCCATTCCTGGTGCTTGTGCAATTGGGTAGTTAGCAACAAATCCCATGATGAAACAGCCGATAGCGGCCGCAAGACAAGTTGCAACAAAAATGGCACCACGGTCCATACCGGTATCCGACAGGATCGCTGGGTTTACAAAAATAATGTAAGCCATAGTTAGGAAGGTGGTAACACCTGCAATGATCTCAGTGCGCACATTTGTGCCATTATCACTGAGCTTAAAAAGCCTCTCGAGCATGATCGAATCCTGTAAAGGTAAAAAGTAAACGGTTGCGTAATCGATTGGCGGGAATTATAAAGTTATCAAATAGCAAATTCTAGAT
>NZ_WXWT01000076.1:0-3409 GCF_009904725.1 Vibrio sp. V43_P6S15P86 | reverse complement strand
CGGCAGAGTATCGTGGTGAATTTCATGTTGGAGGAAATAAATGGAATTATTCAAACTGTGACGACGGCACTGTACATCAGTTGACTTGAATCAATTGAGGGTGGAGTTACCTCTTATGAGGTATGGGGAAGAGGTACGTTTAGCGCTATTTATGCTTAACTTGATAAAGGAGTTTCGTTGAGGAAATAGCATGAAATCCTCTCAGTCTAAAACATCGCAAAGTCGGCGTCGATTTTTGCGTGATACTGTCCGAACTGCGGCAGGCGTTGGCGCAGCGGCGTGTGTGTTGGGCTTACAATCGCTGCAAAGCCAAGCTCGAGAAACGAAAGGTGTGCCTATTCGCCCACCCGGTGCTTTGCCAGAAGGCGATTTCGAATCAGCCTGTATTCGATGTGGCTTGTGTGTTCAAGCATGCCCTTACGAAACATTGAAACTTGCGACATTACTTTCACCCGTCGCGACTGGCTCACCTTACTTTACTGCACGCGATATTCCCTGCGAAATGTGCGAAGACATTCCTTGTGTTGTCGCTTGTCCGAGTGGGGCGCTGGATCCGAAACTAACCGATATTGATGATGCTCGAATGGGTACAGCGGTTCTTATTGACCATGAAACTTGCCTTAACTGGCAAGGATTACGATGCGACGTTTGTTATCGCGTTTGTCCGCTGATTGATGAAGCCATCACGTTAGAGATGGTTCACAACGACCGAACTGGCTATCACGCCAAACTTATCCCTACAGTGAATTCCGAAGTGTGTACCGGATGCGGTAAGTGTGAACAAGCGTGCGTGTTGGATGTCGCTGCTATTAAAGTCGTCCCGACGGATTTGGCGAAAGGCAAAGTGGGCAGCCACTACAATTTTGGTTGGAAAGAGATCGACAAACCACTCGAAAATATCCTCCCTAGTGAGACGCCTGTGCCGGAAGGTGCGCTTGAATCGCTAAAAGGAGGTAAGTAATGGCAAAGAATTTAGCTCAAAATGCTGGCAAAGAAGCGCTTGAAAAGCTTGGTTGGTGGCGCGCGCATCGGTTTTTGATTTTACGTCGGCTATGTCAGTTCACCATCATTGCGCTGTTTATGGCTGGGCCGACGCTAGGAATTCTAACTGGTAATCTGTCATCAAGTATGTTGCTTGATACCGTGCCGTTAAGTGACCCGTTAATCGTGCTTCAAGCTTTGGCGACAGGGCATGTTCCGGAGTTTAATGCGTTGTTAGGCGTAGTGATCGTCGTTGCGTTTTACGCGATTTTGGCGCCGCGCGCATTTTGTGCTTGGGTGTGCCCGTTGAACATCGTGACAGACTTGGCGGCGTGGTTGCGTCGAAAGCTCAACATTAAAGCGAGCTATCGTTGGTCTCCCGTGATTCGTTATTGGCTGATCCCTGTTTTGATGTTGGGCAGTGCGCTGTCTGGCGCAATTCTTTGGACATGGTTAGATCCAGTGGCGGCACTGCATCGCGGGTTGGTGTTTGGTATGGGCGCAGGTTGGGTGTTGATCGCCCTAGTGTTCGTGTTGGATTTACTCTTGGTTGAGCATGGGTGGTGTGGGCACTTATGTCCACTGGGGGCTACCTATGGCCTGATAGGCCGAAAAAGCCTGTTGCGCGTTACTGCTGTTCGCCGCGAAGATTGCACCAAATGCATGGATTGCTTTTACGTTTGCCCAGAACCAGAAGTGCTTCGGCAGCCTTTGAAAGAGGGAGATCGTCGAGTTATGGATCAAAACTGTATTAGCTGTGGTCGTTGTTTGGATGTATGTCCAGAACATGTGTTTGAATTTAAGAATCGCCTATCAGTAAAAGTCATTGATTAAGCCACTGAGCACATTTACTCATGCTTTATTTCTCTTGATACTTGAACATCGCGCTTAGCCAAGGAGTTAAGTGCGATGTTTATCTTCATAACAATATTCCTCAGCCATATCTGCTTGCTCTGGGTTGAAAATAATAATGATATTGCGAATTTGTTACATTTAAAGCTATGATGATGCCTTCATATTTAAAGGAAACATCATGACTACCTCATCGCACGACTGGAGAACGCCGCAAAATTTCCTCCTGTTAATTTCCATTATCGTGCCCATTGCTTTTTCTACCTGGATGGCGTTGTTGAACAACTTTGTTATCGAGAAAGCAAACTTTGATGGTGCCGACATAGGCTTATTGCAAAGTGTGCGTGAAATTCCGGGTTTTTTGGCCTTTACCGCCGTGTTTGTATTGCTGTTTATCCGAGAGCAACGCTTTATGCTCGTCTCTTTGGCGATGCTTACGCTTGGTACGGCATTAACAGGTTATTTTCCCACTTTGTACGGTCTACTTTTTACAACCTTGTTAATGTCCACCGGCTTCCATTACTTTGAAACACTCAAGCAGTCTTTGTCTTTACAATGGCTATCTAAAGAAGAAGCGCCAGAAATGCTGGGTAAGTTTATTTCTGTTGGAGCTTTGGCCTCTCTGTTTACCTACGGCGCCATTTGGGTTTCGCTCGAACAGCTCAAACTTGATTTTAAAACGGTCTATTTAATGGCTGGTGGTTTAGGTTTTGTGCTCATTTTGGTGATGGCATTTGCCTTCCCACAATTTAAGACAAAAGTGCCTCAGAATAAGAAGCTCATCCTGCGTAAACGTTACTGGTTATACTATGCGCTTACGTTTATGAGTGGAGCACGCCGTCAGATTTTTACGGTGTTTGCTGGTTTCTTGATGGTAGAAAAGTTTGGTTACTCCGCCGCAGATATTACGTTGCTGTTCCTGATTAACTATGTCTTTAACTTCTTGTTTGCGAAGCGAATAGGCCGTTTTATCGGCGTTGTAGGTGAGCGCAAAGCGTTGATGTTTGAATACGTCGGTTTGATCTTCGTGTTCGTCGGGTACGGTTTGGTGCAAACGGCAGAGTGGGCGGCAGCATTGTATGTTGTCGATCATTTATTTTTCGCGTTAGCGCTTGCGATTAAAACCTACTTCCAGAAAATTGCCGATCCTGCCGATATGGCGTCGACTGCAGGCGTTGCGTTTACGATTAACCATATTGCGGCGGTTGTAATACCTGTTACGTTTGGTGTGATTTGGCTGGTTTCACCTGCTAGCGTATTTTACATCGGAGCTGGTATGGCAGCGGTGAGCTTGCTGTTGTCACTCAATATTCCAGCGAAGCCGGAAGAAGGCAACGAAACTCGCTTGTTGAAGTGGAGTTAAGTTGGCACTCACTATCTAATCATTAAAGCGAATACCTGTAATTAGACTCGCTAAAAAGGGTGCTTATGCGCCCTTTTCTTTTTATTGCAAATAGATAATCCCTCCAATGGTTGTCAATGCATGCCACGTCCGTTAGGGTTTAGAACTAAGTATTTCGAAATAACTTGGGCATAACTGACGCGAAACAATAAGAGGGGAGCTATACAGTGCAGA
>NZ_WXWT01000441.1:0-3417 GCF_009904725.1 Vibrio sp. V43_P6S15P86 | reverse complement strand
GAGCTAGACTTGCTTGCACGCGATTTGTGATCTAACAGGCATTAGTTCCTGCGTTTATCAAAATCACCTACTAATTGTATATCAAATAAATTCTCTTGAACTAGATTTTATACAAAAAAGCAAGCTCAAATGCGTTTGTGAAGGAGTTTAATCTGCTAAAGATTTTTATAAACTTCCAGAGCTTGTTCTAATTCAGGATAAAACTGGAGCTCTCCTTTGTGGAGGATTATCGCGCTATCACAAAATTCACGGATCTCTTTCATATCATGGCTAACCATAATCACGCTAGCCACTTTACTTTTTTCTAAGAGGGCCTCCTTCGCTTTTTTCCGGAACTTTTGATCGCCTACAGATGTTGCTTCATCAATGAGATAAATATCAAAGTCAATCGCGACACAACAACCAAACGCCAGACGGGAACGCATACCGCTCGAGTAACTTTTTACTGGTAAATCGTACTTCACCCCCAACTCAGCAAAGTTTTTTACTTTTTCCTCGTAGGCTTTAAGATCGGCAACACCATTTACACGCCCAATGAAACGTGTATTCTCTCTGCCTGTCATCTGTGGATGGATACCTGTAGCAAGCGCAACCGGCCAAGAGATTTCTCTATCGGTGACAACTTTTCCTTTATTTGGGTATTCACTGCCTGCCAGTATACGAAAGAGGGTCGACTTACCTGCGCCATTAGAACCCAATATCGCGATATTATGACCTTCTGGGATGATAAAGTTAATATCCTGAAATATGTACTGATTACCCAACTTTGATGGATAAAACTTCGTTAGGTTTTCTAATCTGATCATAATGTAACTCGATCTCTTAAGCGCCTAGCTTGCAGCAAAGCAAACAAAGCCAAGTTGAATTTCCCTCTAAGACGTCCTTCTTTCTGTTGAGTTATGCGCCGAACGCTCTGTTCTACGGTACACAACTGATTGGTTTCGGTATCAATATAGGTTGGATATAACACCAAAGCTCCGTAGACCAATTCCTCTAAACTTAAACGACGAGTCCTACGACTACAAGTTAAGTGATCAATAGTCAGTCCCCAACCGGCATAGAATGGCATTCCGTATGTATAAACCGTTTTACCTCGTAATAGTGCTTCAAAGCCCGCCAAGGATGTCATGGTGTGCACCTCATCAACACGCTCTAGTAGGCTATCCATGCTGAGGTCTTTTACAATTACATTTGCTTGTGGGTATTCATCGTCAGGGTTTAACCCTAAGTCTCGCTCACCAGCAAGCACATCTGGGTGCGGCTTATATATGATGAAGGCCTGAGGATGCCTTCGCCTTACTACTTGCAACAAAGACTTATTGGTTTTGAGCTCTGCTGAGCCAAACTGTATGGAAGCATCTGTTTCAACTTGCCCTGGCACAAGAATCACTCGCTGATTGGAAGGCAGCGTTAACTCCTCGTTCTTTCCGACATTATATTTAGTCACTTTAGCTTTTTGTAATTTAACAATCAGCGCTTGAGTGCGAGCTTTATCCCAATCGCTCAAAAGTAATTCTCGATAACTTTTTTCGAGGTCGTTTTCGGCGGTAGCATCAAAATAGATACCGGTTTTATCGAGCACCAACGATGCAGGTTTAGATAGCTGTACTCCCAAGCCAACCGAACGAATAAACCCGTCTTCTATCCGCCACATTGTTTTAGGGACAGATTCTTTTCTCCCCCATAACGCGGCCACTGATGCATGCTTTCTATGAGAAAATTTCCAACCTCGAAAATAATGTGAAAGTAAATATTTTCGTATTTTCGATAAGTGCGAGAGATCGACCTGTTGCGATTCAGTGCTGCATTGTCTCAGCGTATCAGAGAAGTAATTTATAATATCTTCAATCTCGCAGCTCTCACCGAATATTGGGTCAACATATCGTGCATATTGTATATAAGCAGCATAAAAGACTTGCTCTACACTACGCGAGACATTTCGACGAGAACATTCTAGATAATCTTGAGTCAGCCCCCACCCGGCATAAAATGGCATTCCAAAACAATGGACATTAACCCCTCCCATTAACCCTTCGAAGCCCATGAGGCTAGAAACAGTATAAAGGTCAGAGACTGACTCTAAAAAGTCCCATGGATTTGCAGCATCTGAGCATATTTTGATTCGTTCATTTTGGACCGGCAACGGGAATAAAAAGCCCTGTTTTTTACCAGATAATACGTCTGGATGCACTTTCAGCCAGATAGTGTCATCCGGGTGATCAACTAAAGCTTGTTTTAACATGACGACGAATCTTGTCTCATCTGCCATTGCTCCTTCTACAGAAGCGTCTCCTTTAGTTTGGTCTATCACTACAACCCTGGGTGATGCTCCAAACTTGGAGGATTGGTTGACATTGTACTTCGATAAGCGCTTTTCTTTAATTGCTCCAATACAAGCTCGAGCGCGAGTTAACTGTTCGGCAGTAAGCTGGTTCGCTTTGAGAATCAGCTTCTCAAGGTCAGAAGGCTGTCGAGCATCGTAATAGATCCCTGAGGTATCAACAACGAGACTTGCAGCGCTCGCCCCCTCAACACCAAGGCCCACAGAACGTAGAAATCCATCTTCTAATGCTATGTATGGCAGCTTGTTTTTACTCGCATACTCACGAGCTTTCTTCGCTGTCGACTTAAACCCCCACCCAATAACTGCCTTTTCTGAGGAAGATACAATATCCAGCTCAGGAATAAATGCTGCGAGGTGCGGAATTTTCTTAATACCTCTGGAAAAACACTTAACTTGCGTCTTCTCTATGTTATTCATAACTACTGTTTGAGATATGCTTCGATTTTTTGCATGTCAGCTAATGTATCAACGTCAAGTGAGCGTGCTTCTTCCATAACATAGGGAAAGACACCAAACTTGGGAATACATTGGTTCTGAGTGAAACCTTTTACAGAAAATAGGTAAATCGCACCATTAGGCTGAAAGCAACGCGGTAAATCTTGTCTACGAGTGTACGGAGCATCTGCGCTGACTAAACCTGTAATCTCGCCACTTTCTAAAATCTTATAAGCTTTTGCAGGAGTGTCGTCTGGCTCGTACACAGAAATAACACAGCTACATGCATCATTTTGTTCATAAACTTCGAACGACTTCTCGATATCAGTGGCATTTCTAAGTGGAGATGTTGGTTGCAATAGCATCACACTATCGGTGCTTACTAAATTAAGCACTTTAATTGCATGTGATATTACAACATGGGAAGAGGCATTATCCGTTGCAAGTTCTGCAGGACGTTTAATGACTTTTGCTCCAAACTTTTCGGCAACATTTGCTATGTCAGAGCAGTCAGTAGAAACATAAACATCTTCAAATAATTCACTTTCTTTTGCTGCATCAATACTCCAAGCGATCAGTGGTTTGCCAAATAAAGGATAAATGTTTTTGCCAGGAAGACCTTTAGATCCGCCTCGTGC
>NZ_WXWT01000257.1:0-3420 GCF_009904725.1 Vibrio sp. V43_P6S15P86 | reverse complement strand
AAATATTTCATCAATAGCTCACGGTTAGGAGCTGAGCTCACTATACACCGATTATAAGAAATAGATAGGACTTTCTATTTTTCTTCAGACAAAACCGCCCATGAAGGAAGCTTGCGCGTTGCAAAGCAAGACCTAAAGATACAAAGGCATGCGTACATGCCTTTGTATTTGTGCCTAGCACACTTGGCGCTATGGTAGGTAGGCGCCGCCACATACTGGATTGTATGTGCCCGTGATATGTCCGCTTTTTTCACTTGCCAAGTAGCTCACGGTGTTTGCTACGTCTTCAGGTGTGGCAATTTTCTGCGTTGGTGTGAACATTCGAATGGTTTCTTTAAACTCTTCAGGAGCACCTTTTGTTGCGTCTGTTTCTACAAGGCCCGGAGCAACGACATTAGACGTAATCCCGAAAGGACCAAGTTCTTGAGCGAGGTATTTACTAAAGCTATCAAGTGCACCTTTTGCACTACCATGAGCAATAAAGCTTGGTGCAGGAGCTTCTGATAAGGTGCTAGAGATAAAAATTAAGCGACCAAACTGGTTGGCTTTCATGTTTTCTACCGCCAATTTTGCCGTTTGATATGCAGCGTGCATTTCGTCATTTAGCTTTTGTGAAAACTCTTCCCACGACTGCTCAGTGAAAGGTTTAGCGGTAAAGCTCATGTTTGCGTTTGAGACAAGAACATCAACGCCACCATGTTCATTTGCGATGCTGTCGAACATTCCTTGTATTTGTGCGTCATCTCGAACGTCAGCTTTTAAAGTGTACGCCTCACCACCGGCGTTTTGAATTTCTTGAGCTAACGCTTCCGCGACCGCAGCACTATTTACGTAGTTGATAAAAACTCGGTAACCATCTGCAGCGAGTGCTTTTGCTGTTGCTGCACCAATTCCACGAGCGCCACCTGTAATTAAAGCATTGCGTTTTGTCATCGTATTTCTCCAAGGTTGAGCCTGACTGTTAAACCAGCTTCTGTCGCAACGTACGCTGATAAGTTAAATTTGTCCGTTAAGCTTGCGTAAGTTCGCTACTACGCTAGAAAGTTGCTGTTTGCTGTTGTTTAGGTCGGCCTCAGCAAGGTTCTGTTGGGCTTCTTGCAGCACTAGCGAAGCGATATTTGCACATGTATCAACGGTGTCTAAAGATTTTTCTGTTAGCACGACTAACTTACTTCGACTATCCGTTGGCGAAGGTTTCCTCTCTGTCCAACCGCGCTTTTCAAGCCCATCAATTGATCGACTGACGCTCGATTTTTCTAAGTACAACAGTTCACAAATCTGACTTTGAGAAAGGGCACCGTTGTTTCGTAACAGCAACACGACCCCCCATTGTTCTGCTGTCATATCAATACCAGCATCTTTGAAACGGGTAGTGAGTAATCGGTTAAACAGGCGACTAGCAAGCCCCGTAAGGTGACCGAGAGACTGATGATGGTTGTATTGGGACATGGAAAGTTTCACCAAATAACATGAACGAACAATATGGTTGTATACACAACTATATTGGGCAATGTCAAATTCGTTTGAAGAAAATGCTACTAGCTTGTGCTTATTGTTGGGTTGATGTGTCAGATTGAGGTGCTAATGAAAATTGGTGAGGTAGCTTCGAAAACTTCGGCCAGTCAAATGTTTGCGCCTGATGCGCCGAGTTGGGGAGCAAGCTTCAATAAAGGTAGGGGAGTTGCAATCCTCTCTTTATTTATTCAGTTTAAATGTGTTTTTTATTTATATTACAAATGGTTAGATTTTAATTCTTTTCACTCGAAACACTTTTCTCAAGAAGTTCATGATAAATCAATGAGATTGATCTTTTTGATTGGCAATGATCAAATGTATCTTTACTAAAACTGTACGGTACAGTACAGTTTGTGAAAGTCATAAAATGGGTTTCAAACATGAAGAAGAAAGTTATCGCCTTGTCGCTGGTTGTTGGTTCGTTATTTGCTGCTGGCTGTGCCTTATACCAGCCGAATACTGTAATGACGGATAACGCATATGTTCATTCAGACGTTACGGCCATTTCACCTGAGGTTGGGGGGCAAGTAAGCGAAATCTTTGTCAAAGATAACCAGTGGGTAAGAGAAGGAACTCCTTTGTTTGTCATTGATGATGAAGACTTTATTGCCAACCAAGAAATTGCTCGAGCAGCACTAGATGTTGCGAAATCTGAGCTTACTGCAAATCAAATCAAAACGGATATGCAGTTAATGAAAATTGAGCAGGCGAAGCAAGGTATTCGCCGCGCGAGTGCAAATGCCGAACACCAAGCGGCGGAGTTTCAACGTCTTTCTCGTTTGGTACAAAAGCAATCTGTGAGCAAAAATCAGTTTGAAGCACAAAAAACGCGTTCTATTGAAGCAAGCAGTAATCTTGAAACCGCTAAATTGGGCTTAGCTGCTGAGCAAAAACAGCTCGACACATTGATGACCGAGAAGTTGCAACTGACAGCACAGCGTAAAAAAGCAGAAGCAAACTTACGACTGGCTAATATTTCACTGGAAAGAACCACGGTGCGTGCACCATTTGATGGCTATGTGGCAGATAGACAAGTGCAAGTCGGCAAGTTTGTACAACCAGGAATGGGGCTCATCGTGATGGTGCCAGATTATGTTTGGATAGAGGCAAACTTTAAAGAAACACAACTTGAGAACGTTGTGCCTGGGCAAGAGGTTGAAGTGGTATTGGATATGTTTCCAAACCATCCATTGCATGGCCGTGTTTCTTCGATAACCCCGGCGACTGGTGCACAGTTTAGTTTATTGCCACCTCAAAATGCGACAGGCAATTTCGTAAAAGTAGTACAACGTGTACCAGTACGTATCGAGCTAGAGATCCCTCAAGAGTTGAGTCAACGAGTCTATCCGGGGTTGTCTGCAGAAGTATCGATCGAGACCGCGACACAAGGTTAACTGCAATGGAAAAACGTTCACCGCTGCTGATTTTGACGCTTTTTGCGATTGCTGCTTTTGGTATTAACTCCGTGATGTTTACCGAGTTATCGTATGAGATGGCGGCAACGTCAGGCTTATCTGTCGATGAAGTCGCTCTGGTTAAAGTCGGCTTTATGATTACCCAGGTATTAGGTTTTATATTCACACCAATATTGGTGCGTAGATTGGGTACGTTAATTCTCTTACATGCCATTTTATTGGTAGGTCTAGCGAGCAATCTTGTACTTTACTGGGGCGGACAGCAAGAACTGGTGTTCACTCTGACTTGGCTCTCGAGTGGCTTTTTTATGAGCATGTTAATGGTGGTATTAAACCTTTACTTGCTACACTTCTTTGAACAGCGTTGGCTACCTGCCATTATCGCTTTAACGCTAGTATTCTCAACCTTGCTACCGATCGGCGCTTACCCTTGGGTAGTGGCCAATATTGTCGAAATCTTTGATTGGTCACTGTTGTGTGTTGTGTCGGC
>NZ_WXWT01000186.1:0-3422 GCF_009904725.1 Vibrio sp. V43_P6S15P86 | reverse complement strand
AACAAATGCATTGCCTTTAGGAGCCAGACCTAAGGGCGGTAGCGTGCCAAAAAGCAAAAAAAGTTCTCCAAGTGACATAAAAATGTCGCCAGACAATAAATACAATTAAGCACACTGTTGCATTTCTGGCAAGGTCGGCTTTTATAAAAAGTGCGCTTAAACAAATAATTAACTAAATGTCCCATAACGTCAGAGGGACAATTCAAAGCTGCGATGGCAGTTTTTGAGTGATAATTGGCTAGGCATAAGGTTTCTCCCTTCTATATACCATTCATGTATCTAGTTCCGTAGCGCGTTCTCGTTGCACATATACTCATGTGCCATATCAACGTGTCTACGGCATGCCTAAAACATCTATATTCGCTATTCGAATACAAATCACTCTAACAAGTATTAAGAGTTTTTAAGGATGCCTTGAGCGTCCTTAGTCTATCTACGTCTTTGGTAACCTTCACGAACCATAACCAAAGACGTTCTAAAATCTAAACTTGCTAGGAACTAAAAATGAACTTTTCATTAGAAAACGCCAGAGTTGGCATTATTGGCTTAGGTTACGTTGGGCTACCACTTGCAGTGGAATTCGGCAAAAAATCACCAACGATTGGCTTCGATATCAATCAAGCCCGTATCGATGAACTCTCTGCCGGACGTGATAGCACATTAGAATGCAGCGATAATGAATTAGCAGAAGCAAAATACCTTTCTTACACTTCCTCTCTTCAAGAACTCAAAGAATGCAATGTTTACATTGTTACTGTTCCTACCCCAATTGACGAACACAAACAACCGGATTTAACGCCTCTTATTAAAGCTTCAGAAGCATTGGGTACAGTAGTCAATCAGGGTGATATCATCGTTTATGAATCAACCGTATACCCAGGTGCAACAGAAGAAGATTGCATTCCGGTTGTTGAGCGTGTTTCTGGCCTTAAGTTTAACCAAGACTTTTTCGCAGGCTACTCTCCAGAGCGAATCAACCCAGGTGATAAAGAACACCGAGTTACGAACATTCTTAAAGTAACAAGTGGCTCAACGCCAGAAGTGGCAGAGTTCGTCGACCAACTTTACAAAACCATCATCACTGCAGGCACACACAAAGCGTCATCAATTAAAGTAGCTGAAGCTGCCAAAGTCATTGAAAATACTCAGCGTGATGTAAACATTGCATTAATCAACGAGCTATCCATCATCTTCAACAAGCTGGGTATTGATACACTGGAAGTATTAGAAGCAGCGGGCACCAAATGGAACTTCTTAGCATTCCGTCCAGGCTTGGTCGGTGGTCACTGTATTGGTGTTGACCCTTACTACCTAACGCATAAAGCGCAAGCAGTAGGCTACCATCCTGAAATGATTTTGGCTGGCCGACGCCTAAACGATGGTATGGGGCAATACGTTGTTTCTCAGTTGGTGAAAAAAATGCTGAAAAAACGTATTCACGTAGAAGGCGCAAACGTACTTGTGATGGGCCTAACATTTAAAGAAAACTGCCCGGACCTTCGTAATACCAAAGTGGTGGATATTATTTCTGAGCTAAAAGAGTACAACATCAACGTCGATGTTATGGACCCTTGGTGTTCAAATGATGAAGCGCAGCATGAATATGGCTTAACGCTTTGCGAAAAAGAAAAGCAAGGTCATTACGACGCGATCATCATGGCGGTCTCTCATAACGAATTTAAAGAAATGGGTGTCGAGAAAATTCGTACTTTGGGTAAACCAGAACATGTATTGTACGACCTGAAATACGTTCTAGATAAAGAAAGCGTAGATATGCGTTTGTAAGGAAGGTCCTAGGGCCTAGAAGCTATAACCTCAGAGCCGAGCCATGAAATTCGAGCAATTAGACGTTTGGAAGCGTTCATCACGTTTGGCGAGTAACGTCTATAAACTCATGCGAGATTGCCAAGATTATGGCTTTAAAGATCAAATAACGCGATCAGCTTTATCTGTTCCCTTTAATATCGCAGAAGGTCTTGAAAGAGAAACTGCGAAAGAAGAATCAAGATTTCTCTATTACGCAAAAGGCTCGTTAGGTGAACTCCTTACGCAAACCTATATTGGCATCGATATAGGTTACATCGATAAAGAAAGTGGCTTATTCATTGTTGCAGAATGCAAAGAGATAGCAGCAATGATTGCCGCTTTGATTAAAATCCGGAAAGGTTTTGTTAGGGAAGAAAAGGGAGATTATGTTTCCTAGACCCTAGACCCTAGACCCTAGACCCTAGACCCTAGACCCTAGACCTTCCCCACACGGAAAACACAATGACCAAATACGAACAAATCCAACAAGAACTAGTTGAATCACCAAAGACGTGGTTAGTAACGGGTGTTGCGGGCTTTATTGGCTCAAACCTACTGGAAAAACTACTCAAGCTTGATCAAACCGTAGTGGGTTTAGATAACTTCGCGACAGGCCATCAACACAACTTAGATGAAGTAAAAGGCCTAGTAAGTGAAGCACAGTGGGACCGTTTTACCTTTATTGAAGGAGACATCCGTGAGCCGAAAACGTGCCAACAAGCCGTAATAGGTGTTGATTACGTACTACACCAAGCAGCACTCGGTTCTGTACCACGCTCTATCGCTGATCCACTAACGACAAACGCAGCGAACATCACCGGCTTCTTAAATATGTTGGATGCCGCAAAAGAAGAAGGGGTAAGCAGCTTTACTTATGCTGCAAGCAGCTCGACATACGGTGACCATCCAGCATTGCCAAAAGTGGAAGAAAATATTGGTAACCCGCTTTCTCCTTATGCAGTCACTAAATACGTAAATGAGCTTTATGCTGGTGTATACGCCCGTACTTACGGTTTTAAAACGATAGGTCTTCGTTATTTCAATGTATTTGGTCGCCGACAAGATCCAAACGGCGCTTACGCTGCAGTAATTCCGAAATGGACAGCGGCAATGATCAATGGCGAAGATGTCTACATTAACGGTGATGGTGAGACAAGCCGAGATTTTTGCTACATCGATAACGTAGTTCAAATGAACCTGTTAGCAGCAACGGCAGAAGAAGACGCAAAAGACGAAGTCTATAACGTAGCGGTTGGTGATAGAACAACATTAAATGATCTGTATTATGCAATAAAAAATGCGCTAAACAAAAATGGTGTTCTGGTAGACGCTGAACCTAAGTATCGTGGTTTTCGTGCTGGGGATGTGAGGCATTCACAGGCTTGTATATTTAAAGGACAAACCAAACTGTTTTACAAGCCACAGTTTTGCATATTAGAAGGTATTAAAAAGAGCACGTCGTGGTATCTTGGTTGGTTGAGAAATTATTAAAGTGAATGTAAGCTCAGTAAAGCAATCAATAAAGAATTCTGCCTATCTGTTTATTGCTAAAGGAATTGATCTTTTTATACCACTGTTAATCACTCCTTATCTGATCAGGGTTATTGGTTTAGAGA
>NZ_WXWT01000431.1:0-3428 GCF_009904725.1 Vibrio sp. V43_P6S15P86 | reverse complement strand
TTTATTATCGCCAGCAATAAAAGTGCAATCAAATCATAACTTAACAGAAATCTATCTTTCATTTTCAGCGTTTACCTTAGCGTCATCAACACATCGGGCAAGAAAGCCCATCGATTACAACTAGGGTAATAAGAAAATGAAAAAGGCAGCACTAACTACTGCAATTCTTACAGCATTGGTATCAGCACCATCATTCGCAGCAACAGTATACAAAAACGACGGTACTGAATTAAAAGTTGGCGGCCGCGTTGAGTTCCGTGGTGACTTCATCGGTTCAGGTGGTGCTGAAGTTGAAGGCTCTATGGAAGATAAAAGCCGCGCTCGTCTTAATCTAAAAGGTAAAACGGACATCGGCAATGGCCTTTCTGCATTCGGTGTTTACGAAGCCGAGCAAAAAACGGGCAAGAGTGAATTCAAAAACCGCTACATGTATGCAGGTGTCGACTCTGATATCGGCGCTTTCTCTGTAGGTCGTCAAGACATGGCTGCAGTCATCATCTCTGACATGACGGATATCACTGAGTTCTCTGGTGTTCAGCAAGTTATCGATTCCTCTTCTGATAAGCAAGACAGCGTTTTCGCATACCGTGGTGCGTTTGATGCACTACAACTACAAGCAACCTACCAAGCAAACTCTAGTGATAACGAAGATAAATACGGCATCTCTGGAATGTACTCACTGCCAATGGGCCTAGACCTCGGTCTTGCATATTCTGGTGGCGACGTAGATAAAGACAACTCTGAAGATCAAATTCTAGGTGGTATCGCCTACTCGATGGATAACCTATACCTAGCAGGTACTTACTCTCAAGGTTCATTGACGGACGCTGAAGACTTTACGGCTTACGAGTTAGTAGCAAGCTACAAAGTAGCGAGTAAAGTGACACTTGCTGCGCTATACACAGCTCAAGAGAATGATCCAGACAACGGTTCAAAGTACGACACCGTTGAAGGTATCGAGCTTGTTGGTTACTACAAACTAAACAGCAACTTCCGTACTTACCTGTCTTACTACATCAACCAACTTGATGAAGCAAAAGATGCAACAACAGGTCTAGTAACAGAAGGCGAAGATACACTGCGCCTAGGCGTACGTTACGATTTCTAATTCACTCTTGTCCTAAGAGCGAGTCCACTTGGCCAGCACCTTTGCTGGCCATTTTTTATGTAACCCAACACAACTCGATAAGTTTTCACACTATCCAAGCATCGCTCAGCAATGAAAAACGAGCGTAACGAAGCCTACTTCTGCCCTCTTTTAATGCGATTGATCACTAAGTTAGTGCATTTCATCTAATCGACAACATAGAAAAACAAAAAACCATTTAAAATCAAACATATAAAAGTTGGCACGTGTTCTGCAATATTATTTATGCAAATGCATGGCAGCGTTTGTGCTTCTCGTTCTTTGTACCTGTTATAACAGGCACGTCCTTTGAATTGGTAATGTCGCCTCCCTCTGGGAGGCATTTTTTTATTGGCGCGAAAAACAATAGGACGTATGATCCCGCCACCTCTATCAAACTGGAATTTTTCAATTGAATCATCATCCTGTTCAAGGTGCGTCCTGGATGCTAACAGCTGGCTTGGCATTTGCCATAGTGAACAGCTTCGCCCAAATTGCTAGCATCAACTTTGGTGTCTCTTCCACCACATTCGCGTTATTCCAATACGCTATTGCCTTATTTGTCATTCTGCCCTATCTGCGTACACTTGGAATTAGACGCTCACTAAGAACCCAACACTTTGGTTGGCATGCCTTCCGTATTTTTCTCTCTGTTATCGGGATTCAGCTTTGGCTTTGGGCACTCGCTTATCCAGTTCCGATTTGGCAAGGCATTGCGCTGCTGATGACCTCTCCGTTATTTGCAACGGTTGGATCTGGCTTGTTACTCAAAGAGAAAGTAGGTACTGCACGCTGGTTAGCGACATTAACAGGGTTCGTTGGTGCTATGATCATTCTTGAGCCGTGGGCAGATTCATTTACATGGGCGACCCTGCTTCCTGTTGGCGCCGCATTTTTCTGGGCAGCGTATTCTCTGATGGTAAAGAAAATGTCGGTCAACGATCCGCCCTCAACCATGGTTGTCTATTTATTACTGCTGATAACGCCGTTTAATATCTTATTGGCAATACCGACATTTACGATGCCAAATACCTGGACGATATGGGGCGTACTTTTAGCCGCAGGCGCGCTTACTGCACTCGCTCAATGGGCTATCGTTAAAGCATATGCAGTAGCAGACGCCTCGTTTGTGCAACCATTTGATCACGCAAAACTGCCTTTGAATGTCGTTGCTGGCTGGTTGGTGTTTGGCTGGGTACCACCTGGTCGTTTATGGCTAGGCGCCGCGATTATTATTGCCTCCATTGCGTTTATTACACACTGGGAAGCGAAAAAGACAAAGCTAGTTGAAAGAAAAGTCTAATTTCAAGGTTCTATATTTTCAGGAAAGGAAATGAGGAACACCATATGAGTCAACCAATCAAAATTACACTGTACCGCTGGGCTGGTAGTTGGGGTCCATTCAAAGTCAATATTCCTTGTGGTGAATGTACGTTAACTAAAGATATTTTGACGGATACTTTTAAAAACGAACTCGCTGATGTCCCCGTTGAACTGGAAGTAAAAGATTGGTTATCACATTGGTGGGAACCAGTAAAAGCAGGGGCCTGGCATGCACCGATTCTTCTTGTCGAAGGAAAAGTGGTCAGCCAAGGAGAAGCGCTAAACCGGGGCGTGCTTGTGCAATCAGTTATCGCTGAATGGGTCAAACGCGATGAGCTAAAAGGCAACATTGTTTATGGTAAAGCCACCTGCCCTTACTGTGTCAAAGCGAAACAACTACTTGACGATGCTGGTGTTCAATACGAGTATCATGACGTGGTTAAAGACAGCGCTGCTTTGTATCGCATGATCCCCGAAGTAAAGGCCATCATTGGAGAAAAAACGCCGGTAACAGTGCCGCAGATCTGGTTGGATGGAAAGTATGTTGGAGGCGCTGACGATTTAAAAAAGTGGTTAGCAGCAAAGGGGCTAGATAAAGTGCCTAATAATGTAGTGGAGATACCAAGCCAATCCGCTTAGCGTTTGATTCAAATGCCATCCGTCTTTGAGTAGTGGTTTACCAATGTTGTTCAATATGTAGGCTGCCACTAAAAACAAGACAGATAAAAGCAAAAAGCCCTGATTCTTCAATCAGGGCTTTTTAAATTATTTCGCCAGTTTTTTCATAACACGAGCAAAAACAGAAGCTTTTTTCTTCTTCGCTTTACCGTAAAGCGCTTTGTGCATCGCGTCTTTTGCAATCATCTGGCCAATATAAGCACCACCAAGTTCGTTACCCATGACCTTCTCCTGAATGTATTGACTTAACTATGTTGTAATTTTACACCACAACCAGATAAAAACAAGACTTAAGTCACAT
>NZ_WXWT01000258.1:0-22830 GCF_009904725.1 Vibrio sp. V43_P6S15P86 | reverse complement strand
ATTTAAATAAGATTTTTATGTTGAAAATTATCATTAGTTATGAGTAATGGTTTTTAATAAAGTTGTTAAAAAGGAGACTTTCGTCTCCTTTGATTTTATTGACAACTCAAACGTAACAAATCAATAACTTTGTTGGCGCCTGCGCTTATCACTCATGGCATTTCGAGTGAGTTTCCCGAACTGTCGACTTTGAGCTCGTTGTTCTGCCAAAGTCGCGCCGTTAAAGGCTTGTTCTCGCAATAGTTTTTGATAGTTATTGAAACGACGAATCTCCAGTTTGCCATTTTCAATCGCAGCTTGAACTGCGCAACCCGGCTCAGTTTGATGCTGGCAATCACCAAAGCGACAACGCTGAGCGAGACCCTCAATGTCAGAAAATGCCTCACTGACGCCCACTTCGCAGTCTGCTAGTTGAAGCTCGCGCATTCCCGGAGTATCAATCAAGATGCCGCCATCAGGTAATAGATGGATAGAGCGCGATGTGGTTGTATGTCGCCCTTTGCTATCGTCTTCACGAATATGCCCAGTCGCCTGTTCTTGCTGCCCGAGTAATGCATTCACAAGAGTTGATTTGCCAACGCCTGAAGAACCGATAAAAGCGACGGTTTGTCCTTCTTCGCACCAGCTCATGAGTTTAGAAGCACTCTCTGTTTCTAAGCCGTTGACTGTCTCTATGACTAATAGAGGGTCGAGCTTCTGTACTTGGCTTTTTAGTTCATCAATATTGCCACACAAATCGGCTTTGGAAAGCACGATGACGGGTTCGACTTCGGCTTCATGAGCCAAGGCGAGATAGCGTTCAATACGACTTAAATTGAAGTCGTCGTTAAGGGAACAGACGATAAAAACGGTATCCACATTTGCGGCGATGAGTTGCTCTGCCACTTTGCTGCCAGCGGCTTTGCGGCTAAAGAGGCTCAAGCGATCCAGTAAGCGAACAAATTGCTGATCTTCATTTAAGATTACCCAGTCTCCGACGGTCATATTGGGTAAAGAGTGGTGGGCATTAAGATGAACTTGCCCAGTTTCTGTTGCCAATAAATAACCACTTCGGTGATGCGCAATTACACGAGCAAAGATAGTGTTGTCGTAATCGTCTAATGTCAGTTGTTGCTGAAAAAATGGTTTCCAACCCAATTGTTTTAGAGGGTTTGAAGTTGAAACTAATGTGTCACAAAAAGTATGTGTTTGATTCATTATTGAATTATCCCAGACGCAACAAAGCGCCTTAATACAAATCGCATTAGGGTCTAATTCGGATAGAGTTGACCCCGGTGAAGACCGGGCAGAGAAGGGGAATTGTGGTTATGCCACAGAGTTGGTGCTGTTAGGGTTACCCTTGCGATGCCCAGTTAGTGTTATCCAATACAATCATCTTGTGTCCTCTTCGTTGGTTAATAAATAAGTGAGTTAATTAAGCCAAAAGAGTATAGCCGCCCTTTTTTAAAGAGGGTAGCTATACTGCAAAAATATTAACTTTGTTTTGTGATGCGCTCTTCCATAATCTGCGAATACGTGTTGGCTTTTAAGCCGTATATGATTTGGACATGACGATCATCCAATATCACGACGCCATGCGCGCCATGATTTTTGAGTGCGTTCTTATCGATGACGGACGTCGCTCTGAGGGTAAGACGCAGCCGAGTCGCACATGCACCAGTTTCTAGCAGGTTCTCTATGCCCCCAATGGCGTCAATGATCGTATCGACGTCTTGTTCGACATTGGGGTTGGTATGAGTTAGGAAATTGAAAAATTGCTTCAGCACTGACTTAACCGTCATTTGAAGAGCCTTCGGTCGTTAGTTTTGAAATGGCTTCAACAATCGGTGCCGGCGAGAGCGTATGCGGTACTTTAGTGATTAACGTGCCATCCGGCTTCAAGAAGTAAAAGTAAGAGCTATGATCCAGCGTGTACTTTAGTTCCGAGCCTTCCAATTCTGTCTTGCGGAAAATGACACCATAGTTGTGTGCCAAAGGTGTCGTTACATCAAGTGGTGCCGATAGGCCTTCAATCATTGGATGGAAGTAATGGGCATATTTTGCTGATGCATCGGCCTCATCACGCTCTGGGTCTAAAGAAATGAACATTGGGCGCAGTTGTGCTTTTTGCGTTTCATCGATTTGATTCAGGGCTCCTGCCAGCATAGCAAGCGAAGTTGGACAAACATCTGGGCAGCGAGTAAAACCAAAATAGACGACTCGAATGCGAGGGTCATTCACATCGAAGATATTGACGGCTTGGTTATTTTCCCCAAACAATACCGTTTGTTGAGAGGTGGAACTATCCACTTGCTCTGGCTTCGTTTTCTGATTATCTAAATAGCTCTTTACGCCAAACCCGAGGGCGAAAGCAACTACGAGAAATAGGGACCAATTGCGGCTCATAATGATTCCTTATCTTTGCATTTTTATAGCAGGGTAAACGGTATTCTCTCCATCACTGAGTTCACCAACCCAGGTCATGGCGTCTTGAGTGCAAACCGGCAGAATGATGTCACCTTGATATTGACCGGGAGTGACTTGCTTCAGTAAAAACTTGGGTTCTCCCATCTCCATTTCTCTTCCTGAAAGGCTTAGGACGAGTTGCTCAGCATCGCTTGTGTGCCACTCAACATTCAGAGTAGTGGGTACCAAGGGTTGAGCAGTATCTGCGTTGAGCGTCATCGTAACATTCTCTTGAACGCACGAGACAGTAGAGAGAAAGCAATACTCATCTATCGGTTTGATCGGAGTGGATGAAGAAAAGCTTTTTAGTAACGTCGGGGCATAAAATCCCGCAACCAGTGCGGCTGAAACAGCGGCGATTTGTAACACTTTCATTAAGGTTCAGCATTTATCACTTAACATTATCTGCATCGTAGCACAGAAGCGTCATTCGCCAACTCGTGGCCTAGATAAATTGTGCGTTGTGCCTCGATGACAGAGATCAAAATAACCGCGCGGCTTAGGGGCTGTTGAATCAAGCCCATAAAGATTTTCAATTGCGATGATTTTCTCTTAGCCAACAAACAAAAACGAAGCCAATTGGCTCCGTTCTTGTTTGTTGATTCCGTATTGATTTGATACCGCAGTTACTTGTCTGAATCCGCGAATTTTTCGAGACTCAAAACCAGCGCAATGGCAGCAAGCATCATCACAACGGCAAGCACTAACTGAGAAGGTTGTGATGTTACGTGTTCAAATTCAAATGGTGATAGGTTGTGCTGTAGCAAGGGCACTTGCTCACCCTTTGAATTGGTGCGCCAAGTGATGGTTTCTTTCCAAGGCCAAATCTTTGGTAACGTACCAATCATTAAGCCTGTCAAAAACATCAGAGTGAAATCGCGGAACTTGCGTAGTAACCACGACAATAGATGCGAAAAGGACAGCAAACCAATCACACAACCTGACAAAAACAGCGCCAATGTATCGACTTGGAAACCTTTCACGGCGGCTAATACAGGTGCATACATCCCAATCAATAACAAGATAAAGCTGCCAGAGATGCCCGGTAAGATCATCGCGCAAATCGCGATAGCACCAGCGAACAATGTGTTAATGGCCGTTGGTTCCATGTGCAGAGGTTTAAGCACGGTGATGCTGTAAGCAAACCCGACACCAACAAGTAAAGTCACGAAGCGGATAAGATCACGTTGTTCAACCTGACGAATAATGTGATAGACCGATACCAAAATCAGACCAAAGAAAAATGACCAAAGTGGGATCGGGTGTGTGTCAAGAAGCCAAGTGATCAACTTTGCTAGCGTAGCAATGCTGGTGAAAATACCGGCAAACAGAGCGATAAGGAAGAAACCGTTGATGTGATTAAAGGCAGCTTTAACCCCTTTTTTTCGCCAAATAGAGAAAAGTGATGGGTTAATGCGTCGAATGCTCTCAAGCAGCGTATCGTAAATGCCGGTGATAAACGCGATGGTGCCGCCTGATACGCCAGGAACAACATCTGCTGCGCCCATGGCGATTCCTTTGAAGAAAGTAATTAAGTAGTTCATTGCTCTAATGCTAAGTCGTTTCGATGGCACAGAGTATACAAACATTGCGACGAAAAAAGTATGAAATAGTGCTGTAGCTACTGGGTTTTATATCCAAGCAATTGCTTATTTTTGTTACAGGTTATGAGGTGATTCAAATACAACGATATCTTAATATTTGGTTTACATTATTGAGATGATTAACTGTACTATCAATGGCTACGTTTGTTGCATTATGCAAATGCAATTTGATAATTGAATTTGCGTTTTGCTATATTTTATATAGGCAAATTCACTTTATATGAGATCCTGTGCCCAAAAATAAGTCTTTGCATTTTGGCATGATTAATGAATAATACTGCTCGGCCCTTCTTAAGCCGAGGGTCACCTAGCCAACTGACGTTGTTAGTGAATACAATTTGTTCACACTAAATATAAGCCAATCGCGATTATTGCGGTTGGCTATTTTTTTATATGAACAACGTTACTTACGTGCTTTGCAAATTGCACTTTCCTCGTTCTAGACTCATAAAAAAGGGCTGACGCATCACGCCAACCCCTTGTATTTCACTTTAGGTTTTAATCTGTTTTCTTGAGCTGATCAGTACCCCATCAACTGGAGTAAATTTTCAGCTGTCACAATGGCCTCTTTACGATTGGCGATATTGAGCTTTTGGTACAAGTTGCGAATGTGGGTTTTAATCGTGGTGCCTGCCACATCAAGCTCTTGCGCGATTTGCTCATTACTGAAACCAGAATAAATCAAACCAAGCACCTGCCACTCACGTTGAGTCAGTGGGCTTGTGCGAACCAGTTCCGGTACGTTAGGGTGGTTTACCAGCTTCTCAATGAAGTCTTCATCAAAGTGAATAGAGCGGCTGCGCTGATTGGAGGAAATATCCTTCATCAATTGTTGAGCGCGGTGACGTTCTAGATCGCCTAACTCATGGCGGAGGCTTAACTTCTCCAGTAGCCCGCCAATGGTGGCGCCATCAATGAGGAAATTACCTACCATCCCCGTCTGGTTTGTCATCACTAACGCTTCTTTTAGCAAAGCTTTTGCTTGCTCTTCGTCTTTTTGACGAGCAGCAAACACCGCTTCGACCACTAAGTTGCGATTAGTATCTGTGATCAGGTTGGTTCGACGAGCTTCACTTTGGAGGAAATCCAATGCTGCGCGCGCTTCGGTATATTGACCTAAGTTGATGTGTGCGCGTGCAATGTTACGCCATTGCAATTGTGAAAAGTGGTTGCATGCCGATTCAGGACGAACCGCAGTGTTGAGCCATTCTTGCATTGCATCGGTGTTACCGCGCGCTTGCCAAAATAGGATCAACGATAGTGAAGCGTTTGCTGTCCAGTCTACATGGTAAGTCGACTGTTTCATCAAGTGTTGGATATGCTCAATGAATTTACCGGCTTTGTCTAGCTCGCCACGGCCAACCGCAATACGCGCCAGCATCGAGTAGCTGTGTAAGTGCTTACTTGGCGAATGGTTTTCGAGAATTTGTAGACCTCGGTAGGCACATTCTTCTGCTTCATCAAGTCGGTTCCAGCACCAAAGCACTTGCGCTCGAATACGCAGCAAAAACTCGTGCAGAGGAACATGTTGAAGTTGCTGATCTTCAATCAGGCGGAATGCGGAATCTTGCAGCTCAAAGGCGGCTTGTACGTAACCTTGCGCAATCAAAATTTCGCTTTGTTGCAATATCGCCCATAACGCTTGGTGGTAAACTTGGTACTGACGAGCCAGCTTCTCGGTTTGTTGCATCATCGGTAACGCGCGGTCGAGTTTACCTAGCACGTGGTTAACTTCGCCAACAACCGAAGTTGCCACAATGCGGCTACGGTAAATCGTGTTATCAAGTTGGCTAAGTGCTAGCTCCGCTAATTCGAGTGCTTTCTCTGGCTGGTTGCTGTTGATAGCCACTTGAGCAAGCAGCGCGTTTGCTTGACCTTGATAATGAATATCTAACTCAATGTTACGCTTTTTATGCTCCTCTTCCGCTTCTTCAAGCAAGTGGCCTACTTGGTTATAACGGTGTTGACTTTGAGCCAACCAAGCTCGGAGCATTGTAAGTTTTGGGTGGCTGAACAGAAGCTCAGCATCCAACTTATTAATTGAGCTTTCCAGTGTGCTGAGCTCGCCTTGGTTAAACATCTTCCAGCCGAATTCGTTTAGAATTTCTACCACCAAGTCTTTATCGTTCGACTTTTGTGCATGGTGAATCGCTTGGTGCGGTGCTTTTTGTTGTAACCAGGCAACAGCTGCATTGCGGTGGAGATCTTTTTCTTGCTGAGGAATACGCGCTTGGCGCTCATGAGACAAAAACTCACCAAATAAGTTATGGAATCGGAACCAGTTTTGCTCCCCTTCGAGCGGGTAAATGAATAAGCCGTAGCGGTTTAATGATTCGATCAAACCAAGCGCATCTTCGCGTTGGGTGAGGGCAAACACCAACTCATCATTGAAGTGGTCAAGCACGGAAACTTGCATCAAGAAATGACGAGTTTCGTGATCGAGTAGGTCAAATACTTCTTCGACCAGGTAATCCCACAAATGCGCGTGATTGAACTGAGATACCGACTCTACGGTTTGTGCCAACGTACGGTTTTGATGTTGCGCTTGCAACGCGATCAACTGCATCGCCGATGGCCAACCTTCCACATAGGTTCTGAGGCTGTTTGCCATGTCTTCGTCGATGCCATCGGCAATACGCTGATTAAAGAAACGAGTCGTTTCTTCGGTATCGAACGCCAACATCTCGTTGCCGATTTCGATCATTAAATCACGAACACGTAAGTTTGCAGTACCCAGAGGCGGCGCTGCACGACTTGTTACCACAACGGTGAGGTTGTCTGGCATGTGTTTTAAGAAGAAACGCATGGATTCATGAATTTCATCGTTGGTGATCAAGTGATAGTCATCTAGCACCACGTAGCACTCTTGATGAAAATCAGCCATTTCCGCGAATACTTCGCTGAATAAAGAACGTAGAGAAGAGATCTGGCGTTTTTCCGCCAGTTTTTGTGCGTTAGAGCAACTGAAGTTGGTGGCTTTGTTTAATGCTTGAAGCAGGTAGTTCACAAAACGAAAGCCGTCGTTATCGCTGTCATCAATGCTGTACCAACCGACGTTTGGTTTATCGGATAGCCACTGCGCTGCCATGGTGGTTTTTCCGTAACCTGCTGGGGAGCGGAATAAAACCAATTTGTAGTAAGGCGCTTGCTGTAGTAAGTCCAACACTCGTGGGCGCACGATGGCATTGTGCAGGCGTCCTGGTCGAGTAAGCTTAGATGGAATCCACATTAGTAATTATGTCCTTATTTATGTATACCCAAGTGATTGCGACGTGATCATTTCAGTAAGGCCCCCTCGAAAGCTTCGTCTTACTGAATGATTTCACCGGCATCAAAAACTGCTTGAATGCCGGTTGATGTCGCCTCTTGTTGGGGCTTGCATCCGTCTGAAAAAGCATTCCATACGGTCACTTAGATATAAAAGCTAGCGAAAACTAGAAATAACTCACACCGCCTAATTCTAGTTTGTATAAAAAGCGTACAATCCTGTGAGCCGTGTGGGATGTTACGACATCAGAAATGTCCGTTACTTTGATCCACTTCCTAATTCTCAAGGGTTGATGGATTTACCATCAACTACGCCCTTTATTTGTGATTCTTGTCACTTAAATATCTTTTGTGTCGAGTGTATTAAGATCTCGTTGCACATCGATTATGAAAAATCTTTCCATGTTAACCAAGTTAATGTGACCGATATTACAATTTTCACATCATCAGATGAGTGGACTATAAAAAGCGTCATGAATGGGTTTTAACCTTTCTCACATTCCATTGTGATCAAAATCACTAAGAACTGGTGCAAAGTTCACTTTGTTGAGATTTGGATCACTAACCTAGCAATGGTACCCCCTCTACGCCCTCAGCCCTCCTCCTTCAAAGGAGGAGAATTAGGAGGATGTTTATTCACAGAGGTAAATGCACGATGTATGGCAGATGAATTACCAAAAGACGTGAGAATTTCGTAATGAAACCTACTCAACAAAAACAATTTGACAAGAAGTCGTTCCAAGAAAGCGTAAAGAAACACCTATCTGTAACTTACGCTCACACGATTGAAAACGCAGACAGCCGCGCTTGGTACCTAGCAATGGGTCATGCACTGGCTGAGTTCACTACTCTAGATTTGCTTGCTACTGAAGAAGATCCGCGCATTAAAAGTGCGAAGAGCGTTAACTACCTTTCGCTAGAGTTCCTTATCGGTCGTTTGACGGGTAACAACCTAATCAGCATGGGTCTGTACGAACAAGTAACAGAAGCAATGGCTGAACTGGGTTACAACCTAACTGACCTGCTAGAAGAAGAACGTGACCCATCATTGGGTAACGGTGGTCTTGGTCGTCTAGCGGCATGTTTCATGGATTCATGTGCGGCACAAGAATTCCCAACCGTCGGTTACGGCTTGCACTACGAATACGGTTTGTTCAAACAGTCTTTCAAAGATGGTCGCCAGCAAGAAGCACCTGACGCATGGCGTGGTGTAGAAGGCTACCCTTGGGAAATTGCTCGTCCAGAACTCGCACAAGAGATCGGTTTCTACGGTCACGTTGAAGTGGTTAACGAGAACGGTAAAGAAGTTCGCAAATGGGTTCCTGGCATGTCTGTAAGAGCAATGCCTTGGGATCTACCAATTGTGGGTTACGAATCAGACACGGTTTACCCGCTACGTCTTTGGGAATGTCAGGCAATTGCACCATTCTCGCTAGCAAGTTTTAACAACGGTGACTACTTCGAAGCGCAGCACGCACTGATCGACGCAGGCAACATCACTAAAGTGCTTTACCCGAATGACAACCACGAGAAAGGTAAAACACTTCGTCTAATGCAACAGTACTTCCACTCAGCTGCGTCTGTACGTGACATCCTACGTCGCCACGAAGCAGCTGGCTACTCGCTAGCGGATCTACCGAAGCAAGAGACTATCCAGCTTAACGATACGCACCCAACGATTGCGATTCCTGAGCTAATGCGCATCCTGATGGACGAAAAAGGTCTAACTTGGGAAGCGGCTTGGGAAATCAGCTCTCAAACCTTCGCGTACACAAACCACACGCTACTTCCAGAAGCACTAGAGACATGGCCAGAGTCGCTAATTCAGCACCTACTACCACGTCACATGGAGATCATTTACGAGATCAACCACCGCTTCCTACAAGACGTACGTGCAATGTGGCCGGGTGATGTTGCGAAACAACAGAAGCTTTCTATCATCGAAGAAGGTTTCCACCGCATGGTTCGCATGGCAAACCTATGTGTAATTGGCTCTTACGCAGTAAACGGTGTAGCGGCACTTCACTCTGAATTGGTTAAGAAAGACCTGTTCCCAGAGTTCCACGAAATGTACCCAACACGTCTACACAACGTAACGAACGGTATTACGCCACGTCGTTGGTTGAAGTTCTGTAACCCAGGTCTTTCTAAGCTAATCACAGAGAAAGTCGGCCCAGAATGGCCTGCGAAACTAGAGCAACTAGAAGGCATCGCTAAGTACGCCACTGACGAGAAATTCCAGAAAGAATTCATGGCAGTGAAGAAAGAGAACAAAGAACGCCTAGCTAACTGGGTGAAAGAGAACATGGGTATCGAACTCGATACTAATGCGATCTTCGATGTTCAAATCAAGCGTCTGCACGAGTACAAGCGTCAGCACTTAGACCTTCTACACGTACTGTCTCTGTACCATCGCATTATTAACGAACCAGGCTTCGAATGTGTGCCTCGCGTTGTGTTCTTCGCAGCGAAAGCGGCACCGGGTTACCACCTAGCGAAAGAAATCATTTTCGCTATTAACAAAATTGCTGAGAAAGTGAACAACGACCCTCGCATCGGCAACAAGCTGAAAGTGGTCTTCATTCCTGATTACCGCGTGAGCATGGCTGAAATTATTATTCCTGCGGCGGACGTATCACAACAAATTTCACTTGCGGGTAAAGAAGCATCAGGTACTGGTAACATGAAGATGGCGCTTAACGGTGCCCTAACGATCGGTACGATGGATGGTGCTAACGTTGAGATTCGTGAAGAAGTAGGCGATGAGAACATCTACATCTTCGGTCTAGACGTTGAAGGTGTGAAAGCGCTGAAAGCTCAAGGTTACAACCCATTTGATTACTACAATGCGGATCACCTACTCAAAGCGTCCATGGACCTGCTACTGGGTGAAGAATTCACTCCAGGTCAACCAGGCTTACTGCGTGCAACGTACGACAGCCTACTAGACGGCGGTGACCCGTACTTATGTCTTGCGGACTTCGCATCTTACGTGAAAGCGCACGAAGACATGAGCGAACAATACAAAGACCAAGCTGGCTGGGCGAAGAAAGCCATTCTTAATACCGCCCTTGTCGGCAAGTTCACCTCAGATCGCTCAATTCGCGACTATGTGAACAACATCTGGAAACTAAAAGCGGTTCACCGTTAATAGAACAGAGTTAAGACCAAGGTAGCCAAGCGCTACCTTTGGTCATTTTCCAAAAGAAGTTATTGATAACAATAAAACCCTACATGGAAGGTGTTGGTATTACCTTCGGAGAAAGCGATGAAAGAACAAACAGCATTAAAGAAAGTCGCGGAAATGGCGAGATTGGCTGATAGCTATGTCAGTGCTTGGGGAGATGAGGCAAAAGTGTCTGAGGAGACGCTACGCCGCTTGCTCGCTTCGCTTGGCTACGATACTAGCAGCGATGAAAAACTATTGGCTTCTGCTGAAAAGAAACATAAAAAAGACGTACTAGCCCCTGTTCTTGTTTTACGCGACGGCGAACCAGTCGAAGTGGAACTAAACCTAGGTACGAGTGCTCGTGAGAGTGAATTCAGCTGGCGTTTAGAAACAGAACAAGGAGAGGTACTTGAAGGCTATCTTCAGTCCCAAATTGTTCGTGATGAGCGTGCTGAGGGTGGCCCTCTAGTGTTTGCATTGCCAAAGAACTTGGCTTGGGGTTATCACAAATTGATTGTCAGCCGTAAGCGTCGTAAAACGCCTTACGAGATGTCATTGATCATCACGCCGAAAGCGTGTTTCAAACAAGACGATCTAAACCAACATAAAAAGCTATGGGGTCCTAGTATCCAGCTTTACACACTGCGTACTCAGCACAACTGGGGTATCGGTGATTTTGGTGACCTAAAACAGTTGGTGAGCGATATCGCTTCTCGTGGCGGTGACTTCATTGGTTTGAACCCAATTCACTCACTGTTCCCAGCGAACCCAGAAGGCGCGAGCCCATACAGCCCGTCTTCTCGTCGTTGGTTGAATATCATGTACATCGACGTAAGTTCTGTACCTGAATTCGCACTGAGTGCTGAAGCTCAGCAACGTGTTGGTAGTGCAGAGTTTCAACAGCGTCTACAAAAAGCACGTGACTCTCATTGGGTGAACTACACAGAAGTTTCGCAACTGAAAATGAGCGTTCTTCCGCTGCTGTTTAGTGAGTTTAAAGCTCGCCATTTAGACAAAAACACCGACCGCGCTCGTGCATTCTTGGACTTTGTAGAAAAAGGTGGCGACAGCTTGTTACACCAAGCTGCATTCGATGCGCTTCATGCGGATTTACACGCAGAAGATTCAAACATGTGGGGTTGGCCTGTATTCCCTGAGAAATACCGCACATTCGACGCAGCCGGCACTCAGAAATATATCAAAGACAATCAAGACCGCGTTCACTTGTACATGTACCTACAGTGGATCGCAGACGATCAAATCAAAGAAGCGCAGTCACTGGCAAAAGAAAAAGGCATGGCTGTGGGCTTGTACCGTGACCTTGCTGTCGGTGTTGCCGACTCAGGTAGTGAAACTTGGGCCGACGACGGTAACTTAGTGTTAGACGCAAGTATCGGTGCGCCGCCGGATGTACTTGGTCCTCTGGGTCAAAACTGGGGTCTGCCACCGCTTAACCCTCAAGTTTTAGAAGCGACGGGTTACGACGCGTACATCAAGTTGTTACGTGCCAACATGAAGCACTGTGGTGCACTGCGTATCGACCACGTACTTGGCCTGCTTCGCCTTTGGTGGATTCCAAAAGGCGAGAAGGCGACAGAGGGCGCTTACTTGTACTACCCAGTGGAAGACATGCTCGCAATCCTAGCGCTTGAGTCGCACCGTCATCAGTGTTCTGTGATTGGTGAAGACTTAGGTACTGTGCCAGATGAAATCGTCGATATCCTACGCGATGCAGGTGTGCACTCATACAAAGTATTCTTCTTCGAAACTTCGAAAGAAGACGGTGGGTTCATTTCTCCGAAGCACTACGCAGAGCAATCGATGGCGGCACTGTGTACGCATGACATGCCAACCCTGCGTGGTTTCTGGCACTGCGATGATTTGAAAATGGGTCGTGAGATTGGCCTTTACCCAGATGAAAAACAGTTGGAAGGCTTATTTGCTGATCGCTTGAAGTGCAAGCAAGGCATCTTAGACAGTGTTCGCTGGCACGGTTATTTACCAGAAGGCATTGGTCATGATGCTCAGTACGTACCGATGGACTCGTACCTAAGCGAAGCGCTGCAACTGCACGTAGCAGCGGGTGACTCTGCACTGCTTAGCGTTCAGCTTGAAGACTGGCTAGAAATGGATCAACCGGTCAACATTCCTGGCACGGTGGATGAGTATCCAAACTGGCGTCGTAAATTGTCGATGAACCTAGATGAAATCTTCAGCCGTGAAGATGTGAATCGAATTTCTAAACGCCTCACTGAAGTTCGTGCACAGGCGAGCAAGTAAGATGCGTAGAGTGACGTAGATGAATGAGCGGATTACCAATTTTGTTAGCTCAGAGGTACGAAAGTTCCGTCTAGGTCACTCATTCCGAAAACACAATCCGTTAGGATGAAGTACCGTTATTATGCCCGCGACAATAGCGGGCATTTTTTGTTTTTGACATCGCTTGATGCATACATGTTTTAAGCGAAGTCTTTTGTGAGTTCACAACGTTGGCTGTGGAGAAACCGATGTTTGATTCAGATTTCTGGTCTTGAAAAGGATATTGGCTCTAGGGAGAAAGATTTGAAAACCACCAAAACCAAGAAAATAAAGAAACAACACGAACGCGCATATGAACTGCTTGCTGAGGCGGCTTACTCAGACCCATTTTCGGCGTTGGGGCCATTCATTGATGATGGCGAAGGATCGCTGCGAGTGTGGATGCCGGGCGCAAACAAGGTTGAACTGCTTGTTAATGGCGAACCTCGCGTGGCGCTTGAGCGTGATGGTGACAGCGGTTTTATCTTAAAAGAACAACGCGATTTACACCTGACCCACTACCGCTTGGCGGTCGATTGGAATGGTGTTGAACAAATTATTGATGACCCGTACCAGTACCACAACATTTACCAAGAGTACGAGCATCTGCATACGCCCAAAGACATGTATCACTATATGGGCGCACACTTTGTCACGCTAGAACGTGGCGGTGAAAACATCTCCGGTGTTCGCTTCCTTGTCTACGCACCGCATGCATCGGCTGTTAGCCTTGTGGGTTGCTTCAACCAATGGGACGGTCGTCGTCACCCGATGCAACGTTTAGATTATGGCATTTGGGGTTTGTTCATTCCTGGCTTAGAAGAAGGCGTTCAGTACAAATTTGAGCTCAAAGGGCCAAATGGGGAAGGGCTGCCACACAAACAAGACCCTTGGGGTTTTTACTCTGAGCAGTACCCATCGTTCGCGTCCATTACTTACGATCACAAGCGTTACCAATGGCAAGATGCGAAATGGCAAAATCGCGCAGTGACGCAAAAGCGTGATGAAGCGTTATCATTTTATGAGCTGCATGCTGGGTCATGGAAGCGCAACGAGAAAGGCGATTTCCTCAACTACTGCGAACTCGCGGAGCAGTTGGTGCCATACCTTGTGGATATGGGCTACACCCACGTTGAGCTGATGCCTGTGTCTGAGCATCCATTCTACGGTTCATGGGGCTATCAACCCGTTGGCTTGTTTGCGCCAACCAGCCGTTTTGGCTCACCTGATGATTTCAAATTCTTCGTGGATGCGTGTCACCAAGCTGGTATCGGTGTGGTGTTGGATTGGGTTCCGGCGCACTTCCCATCGGATGATCATGGCTTAGCGAACTTTGATGGTACGCCTCTGTTCCACGACCCGGATCCGCGTCGCGGTTGGCACCAAGATTGGAACTCATACATCTACGATTTAGGCCGTGAACATGTGCGTCGCTTCCTTGTATCGAATGCGCTGTACTGGTTTGAACAATTCCATATTGATGGCATTCGCGTGGACGCAGTCGCGTCGATGCTCTATCTCGATTACTCGCGCAGTCATGATCAATGGGTACCGAACGTCGACGGTGGCAACGAAAACTACGACGCGATCGCAACCTTAAAATGGATGAACGAAGAAGTGTACAAGCACTTCCCGAATGCGATGACGATTGCGGAAGAGTCAACGGCGTTTCCGGGGGTGTCTGCGCCAACCTTTATGGGGGGTTTAGGTTTTGGCTTCAAGTGGAATATGGGGTGGATGCACGACAGTCTTTCATACATCAAAGAAGATCCTGTTCACCGCAAATACCACCACAATACCATCACATTCCCGTTGGTTTATGCGCACAGCGAAAACTACGTCTTGTCTCTCTCTCACGATGAGGTGGTGTACGGAAAAGGCTCTATCCATAACAAGATGCCAGGTGATGAATGGCAGCAAACCGCAAACCTACGTGCATACTACGGTTACATGTATGGTCAACCGGGCAAAAAGCTGAACTTCATGGGCGCGGAAATCGGCCAAACGGCGGAGTGGAACCACGATGATCAGTTGCAATGGTTCTTGCTGGAATATGAGCGTCATCAAGGCGTTCAAAAGTTGATGCGAGATTTGAACCACTTGTACCGAAATGAAGCGGCGATGCACGATCAAGATTGTGTTCCTGCTGGTTTTGAGTGGCGTCTACAAGACGAAGCGGATGCGAGTATCCTAGCGCACGAGCGTATCAGTAAAGAAGGTGAGCGTATTTTGATCATCACCAACTTTACGCCCGTACCACACGAGCGTTTCCGTTTAGGTGTTCCAAATGCAGGTCAATACGAACTACTGCTGAACACGGACGACAGCAAATACGGCGGCAGCGATTTTAAAGTGCTGACCAGTGTGAAAACGGAAAAAGTAGAAAGTGAATCACTGCCTCAATCACTTGAGCTTCGTTTACCACCACTTTCAACTGTTTTCTACAAGCTGAATAAATAATTCAGTCTAATCAAATTCTAAGCCCGTTTTACATTGTAAATCGGGTTTTTTTTGACCTATTTTTTACCTCAAAAACTTGTTGTTCCTGATTGAATCAGGCAAGCTCGCTGGTTTGTTCATCATCAATCGCTAATGCATTGGGGAACCACACATGTTGAAAAGGCTCAAGTCATTTCTATTTAAAATGGTGTTGATATTGCTGATCGCCCCAGTTGTTTTGGTTGGTGTGGTGAAATATGTCGATCCGCCAATATGGGGATGGAAGTTAAGCCGCATTGTTGTGCCACCAAAGAACTATCCAGACAGCAGCCAACACGAATGGGTACCCTTGTCGCGTATTTCAAAAAATATGCAGTTAGCGGTGATTGCGACCGAAGACCAAAAATTCCCTCATCACTATGGATTGGACTTCGAATCGCTATTCGACGTGATTTCCGAGGCCGGTGATAATGGTCCGTCGAGAGGCGCGAGCACCATTACCCAACAAGCTGCGAAAAATGTGTTTTTGTTTCCTTCTCACTCCTACGCTCGCAAGGCTTACGAGCTTTACTTTGCCTTGCTAATGGAGCTGATGTGGAGCAAAGAGCGCATTCTCGAAGTGTATCTAAATGTGGTTGAATTTGGTCCCGGTATTTACGGTGCTGAAGCAGCGGCGCAGAATTATTTTGGTGTCAGTGCAAAGCAACTCTCGAAGTGGCAAGCAGCGCGTTTAGCCGTGGTGTTGCCAAACCCATATCGAATCAAAGTCTATCCACAAAGTGATTACACTGCTCGCCGCACAAGATGGGCGATGAACCAAATGAGCAATCTTGGCAGCGTGCAACTTTAAGTCCCTCAATCCATTGCGCTTAAATAGAACTACGCCCCTATATCAATAAAATGTGAAGCGTCACAACCTTTGGGGCGTAGGCAGTTAGAATGATGTGTTCAGTTTCTTATCTAGGCACAATTAGTGCGAATAAAACTAATAAATGTGCATGGTTACCATGTGCTGCCAATGGACTGAACGATGAAACTGAACCTGATTACCACTACCTTACTGCTTGCGTCGGCAAGTACCATCGCCGAGCCTAACATCACCATTTCTACCACGACCAACAGCCGTGACTTCCCATTAAGTGCAGAACAGCCTTTGGTTGTGCCTCTAACCAAAGACGGATACACGCTAAAAATCACGGGCGTTGAAGGTGACTGCGTTGCACCCGATGGTCAGAAAGTTAAGTTCAATAAACCTCTTGCGCTGAACTGCGGAAAACCAACGGAACTACCGTTAAAAATCCGCTTTACCGGCGATTACTCTTTCGCTTTTGATGCGGAAGCGAAAACACTGCGCTTTAAGCGCGAACCTAAGAAAGCCGCCAAGAGTGAGTTCAAACGCCCAATCCCACAAGTGCAATGTGAGGTTTACCAAGGCGGAGAAGTCACCATTGCGTTAGGTGACAGTTTCCCGGATGGCACCAAGTTGCGAGAAGCTTACTCGGGTCAAATAGTCGAAGTGAAAGATCAGCAAGTATCGCTGACGCCAAGCAAAGACTCTGGCGGCCTAGTGCTTTTAGAGCCTGTACAGAAAACCAAAGAAGCGGTGCCATTTGATTACCGAAATGCGAACATTTACTTCGTGATGGTTGACCGTTTCAACAACGCAGACGCAAGTAACGACAGCAGTTATGGTCGCAAAAAAGACGGCAAAGACGAAGTTGGCACGTTCCACGGCGGTGACCTTAAAGGCGTAATTGAGAAATTGGATTACATCAAGAGCCTAGGTACAGACGCGATTTGGTTGTCGCCAATCGTTGAACAAGTGCACGGCTTTGTCGGTGGTGGCGATAGTGGCTCATTCCCGTTTTATGCTTACCATGGCTACTGGACGCGCGATTTCACCAAGATTGATGAGAACTTCGGTAACGAAGATGATTTAAAAATGCTGGTGGAAGAGGCGCACAAGCGCGGCCTCAAAGTCTTGATGGATGCGGTTATCAACCATTCTGGTTACTCAACATTGGCGGATCTACAGTTTGATGGTATCGATGTGTTAAAGCCTAATGCCGAACTGCCCAAGAAATGGGGCGACTGGCAACCAAAAGCAGGCGAAAGTTGGCATAGCTACCACCAGAATATTGATTATCAGAGTCCGAACTGGGCGAAGTGGTGGGGCGGCGATTGGGTAAGAACCGGCTTGCCGGGTTACCCAGCTCCGGGCAGTAGCGACATTACGATGTCTCTTGCTGGCTTGCCAGATTTCATCACTGAATCAGACAAAGCAGTGAAGCCCGCGCAGTGGCTATTGGATAACCCTGGTACTCGCGTTGAGGCGCGTGACAATTACACCGTCTCGGATTACTTGATTGAATGGCAAACTGACTGGGTGAAACGCTTCGGCATTGATGGTTATCGCGTCGACACGGTGAAACACGTCGAAGGTGAAGTTTGGAAGCGTCTAAAAGAGGAAGCATCGAACAGCCTAGAACAGTGGCGTAAAGAAAATGGCAAATCAGGCCAGCCGTTCTGGATGATGGGCGAAGTCTGGGGACACACCGCGTATCGCAGCCCTTATTTCGATGATGGTTTTGACGCGTTGATCAACTTCGATATGCAGAAGAAGCTAGACAAAGGCGCGGCTTGCTTTAGCCAAATGGCAGATACTTACCAAAGCTATGCGGACACTATCGCGAACGAGAAAGACTTCAACCCAGTCAGTTACATGTCTTCTCACGATACGGAGTTGTTCTTCTCACGTTTTAAAGATTACGGCATGCAACGTAACGCCGCGAACGCATTACTCTTTAGCCCAGGAGCGGTTCAGGTTTATTATGGCGATGAAGTAGGCCGTAACATTGGCCCTTACGCGGATGATTTCCACCAAGGCACACGTTCAGACATGGTTTGGAAGCTATCTGATGACAAACAAGCTTTGCTGAAACACTGGCAAACCCTTGGTCAGTTCCGTCAAGCACACCCTGCCATTGGCGCAGGTCAGCATCAAGTGATTGAACAGGAAGGCGCGTATGTGTTCTCCCGTTCGCTTGGCAATGACAAAGTCGTCGTGGCGTTTGTAGGACGTAATAAGTAACTAAACGCTCTTTATGTCGGTAAATATAAAGCCCTTCCTTGAGTTATCAGGGAAGGGCTTTATTGTTTTAGTTCGCAAGTTCTTGGTCGATGACTTTTTCTAGCTCATCAAACGGCACATAGCCAGGAATAACTTGATCATTAATGATCAACGCAGGCGTGCCGCGTAAACCAAGTTGCGTGAAATACTGATAGTTTTTATCAAGCAGCGCTTTGGTCTCTTTGTCGTCGACAAGCTGCGCTTCTGTCCCTGTTTTCTTCGCGATTTGTTTTAACGAACGTGCATCATGTGCGCCCGGTTTTTTCACCAGTAACTCATGCACTTGTTCGTACTTATCTCGCTGGTTTTGCCAAACATTTAATGCGTAACTTGCCGAGTTGTAGCCGTTTTTCTCGTATTGTTCTTTAAAAGAGACATTGAGGTTAAGCACTTTTATCTGCGGATATTCTTTGCCAACTTTGACCAGTTCTCCTTCTAAACGTTTACAAAAAGGGCAACTGTAGTCCGTTACGTTAATAATGGTTAACTCAGGGTTTTCAGCTCCAAAAGAGGAATGTTTGCCATCACTTAGATAGTGACGAACCTCCTTTAAGGTGTCGCCAAATGACTGTTGATACGCAATGTACTCTTGAAGGTTTTGGTGCAATGAATCAAGAATTTGAGGATTCTCTTTTAGTATCTGAGTAACTTCCTCTAGCTTTTGTTCTGCGGTCTTTTCTGATGCGAAAGATACGGCAGGTACGATAGCCATCGTTAACGTCAAAAGTGTACGAGTGAATGTCATAATATTTCCTAAAACTTTTAGATTTCGTTGTTTGTTATGTGAAATGAATAAAATACGTACAAAAGTCAGGCGAGAAGGTCTTTCGCCTTGCTCGGTTTATTCTCTAAACACGCAAAGTTTTAGGTGAACCCGACACTTTTCCGGTATCGGTTCTGTGTATTCCAGATAATGAATTGCTGTGGATGCCATCGGCAGCGCCACAATCAAAGCAAACAGAAAAAATGGAATAAGAATATGGTCCAACTGGTGTTGGTACGCTTGAACTAGCTTCTCTGAAAGGTCGCAAGATGGTGATAAATTCACGCTTTCATCTTTCTGACTCTGTATTTGGTGAGCCTTAGGGCAGCTTTTCGAGAAGCCGGAGTTTTGGCTTAAACATACCATCACCACCCAAAACACGAGGGCGAGTGTCCACTTGGCTATTTTAGGTTGTGAGCGTAACAATGGGCTGCCTAGTCCTGTTGATTCTGGTTTATGCCGTTTGCATATGACCGGACAATCCTAACCTAAATTTCATTATGGAATGTTACTTTCGAGTTAATCGATATTGCCTCAATGCCAAAGTATGAAGTACGTCATGAATGTTGTAGAAAGCAATATTCGTCAGAATCATTGGTCGGGTTGATGAAGAAGTCCTGAGGTATCGATATAGATTAATATACCTAATTGTTAGCACAAATTTTTATTATCTTTCAAATGTGATTAAAATCATAAAACAAAACTTCATAACTGAGTCGCTAGAATGTTCGGCAGGCAGATTGATTTTGATCATCTCTCTAGCACATTATTCGAGTGAACATATGTGTCCTGTCCCACATGTGTAGGTAATGTTATGAAAAATCCTGTTCAAACCGAGCGCAAGGTTACGCTGGGGTGCTACGTTGCACTGGCGTTTGCGGTCGTCTTCTTTTCTGGTCTCATGCAATCGAACGAATGGTATGGCGTATTTGATTTCACCACGTTGAATGGCTCTTTCGGCAAGGTGGCTTATGGTGTCACCGAAACGGCTGACGGTGTGCAAGTTGCAACAACGTCGCTTCGTGGTACTGGTGGTAGCGGTGCACGTGACGGTTTCATTTTTGCACTTACTTTGATTCCTACCGTTATGTTCGCACTGGGTATGATCAATGTACTTGAGCACTATGGTGCGCTTGAAGCAGCTCGTAAGCTTCTTACTCCTCTTCTACGTCCTCTAATGGGCATCCCAGGTAACTCTGGTTTGGCTCTTATCGCTTCGCTGCAAAGTACTGACGCAGGTGCGGCGATGACTCGTCAGCTTAAAGATGAAGGCCATCTTACCAAACGCGAAACCGATGTGTTCACTATGTTCCAGTTCACCGCTGGTGCCACCATTGTTAACTTTTTTTCCTCAGGTGCGGTGCTGTTTACGCTGACGATGGCGGATGGCTCGCTTGCCGTAACGTCTTCTATTGGTTTGGCGGTTGTGGTGATGTTCTTGTTTAAAATTGTGGGCGCGAACTTATTCCGTATCTACCTAAACATCACAGAAGGTAAAGAAGACAAGCAAGATCAAAACAAATCTGAGAACTTAAAAGAGGAGGCGGCGTAATGAGTGACGTAAAAGTAAGTAAGCCGATGGTGACAGATATTTTCGTTGAAGGCGCTAAAAAAGGCTGGGTTATTGCGACAACATCAACCGTGCCTAACGTTCTTATGGCGTTTGTCATCATTAAAGCGTTGCAGATTACTGGCGCGTTGGATTTGATGGGCTCGGTATTTTCTCCAGTAATGGCGGTTTTTGGTTTGCCAGGTGAAGCGGCTGCGGTGCTGATTGGTGCTTGGATGTCGATGGGCGGCGCAGTTGGCGTGGTTATCACATTGTTTGATCAAGGCATCTTGAACGGTACGCACATCGCGATTCTTGCACCTGCAATTTACTTAATGGGCTCACAGGTTCAGTACATGGGGCGAATTATGGGACCTATCGGTACTGAAGGTCGTTATATCCCAATCATGATTGCGATTTCCGTATTGAACGCATTTGGCGCAATGCTAGTCATGAACTTGTTTGTTTAGGGGGCAATCATGCAGTTTTCTCTCAATGAATATCTCGAAGAACTTCGTCCTCTCATCAATGTCGATTGTGGCACGTACACCACTGATGGCATTGAGTTCATCGCTTCTCAATTTGAAGGGAAGTACCAAGCGATGTCAGGTTGGAGCGTAAAACGCATCGACTGTGGCAGAGCGGGTATCGGTCTTGAAGTTCGAAACAAGCCTGAGGCTGAGCAAGTTGACGTGATGCTGATTGGTCACATGGATACAGTGTTCCCTGTCGGTACCGCTGAGTTACGTCCTATGTCTCAAGACGCTGAAAAAGCGTACGGTCCGGGTGTCTCGGACATGAAATCTGGCTTGCTGAATATTGTGTACGCGATGCGTAACCTCGACCAAGCGGTGTTGGATAAACTGTCGATTTGTATCTGCATGAACCCAGACGAAGAAACCGGATCGTTAGATTCGGTCGACTGGATTCAATCTGTTGCAAAAAATGCAAAGAACGTATTGGTGGCAGAAGCAGCACGTGCAGACGGCGGTTTAGTCAAAGCGCGCAAAGGCATGGCACGTTACAAAATTACGTTTAACGGCGTGGCGGCGCACGCTGGCAACGAGCCAGAAAATGGCCGCAGTGCAATTACCGAGATGGCGAACTGGATTCTAGCAATCAATGCTATGACGAACTTCGAATCTGGCACCACATTAAACGTGGGTATTGTGTCTGGCGGTAACGGCGCAAACATCGTCCCTGAGCACGCTGAAGCGATCGTGGATGTGCGTTTCTGGAATAACGATGAGTACGATGATGTCGATAGCAAGCTAAACGGTATGCTGGAGACACCATTTGTTGATGGCGTTAGCATCGAGTTGGTTCGTGAAGCTTACAAACCTTCTATGGTGCCAAGCGCGCAAACCGAAAGCCTGATGGCATTAGTTGAAGACGCAGCAAGTGAACTGGCTATCGACATCAACTGGAAAGAAGTGGGTGGCGGCTCTGATGCAAACAATACGGCAATTCTTGGCATTCCAACTTTGGATGGTCTAGGACCTATCGGTGCAGGTTTTCACAGTGACCAAGAGTACTTGTTGCTTGAGTCTATCGAACCACGTATCAAAATGCTGATGCGTGTACTGGAGAAGATAGCTCAGTAGCGCACTCGACAACTTAGTTCCCAACATCACGATCCCCAGACTTCGGTTTGGGGATTTTTCTATCTGTGTTTTTGTTTCACTTTACTATCATTTCTTGTTATTAATCTTGCGTTCAGGTTCGATTTATTAATATGTTGGCCACAGTCATAAATTTCGGAGGCAACGATGACCACAACAATGTCTGTAAAATCGGCGCCGAAAGACGCCAAAGATCAAACGATGCAAGCGCCAGATGAGAAAACATTCTGGCGCAAAATGAAAGGGTCGGTTAAGAAAGCGGGTGAAGAAATTGCCGTTATGGGCATCAAATCATGGCTCGCGATGACAGATTCCAACACCGCCGTTCGCCATAAGGCGATTTTAGGTGGCGCATTGGCTTACTTCGTATTACCCACCGATATGGTGCCAGATGTGTTAGCAGGTGTCGGCTTTACCGATGACATGGCAGCGCTTACCTTAGCCGCTAACTCTGTCGGCAATGCCATTACTGAAGAACACGAAGAACGAGCCAGAGAAAAATTGAATTCGATGGCGGATTAAGTTGAAAATTTATTGTACAGCG